>CANQZT010000127.1 GCA_947628335.1 uncultured Clostridia bacterium
CATTCCTGAAAACGCACATTTACTTGTTGCAAAAGGTGCTGCTCTTGATTCAATCTCTTCTTCCCCTATTTCCGTAGAGAAATTAAAGAGCAAAATAGAAGTTTTAAGAATTTCACATGATGATACAACTGCCCCCCTAAAACCTCTATTTAGTATTAATGCTGATTACGATGAATTCAAAAAAAGGCATGATTCTGCTAAAGTTAGTAGAGCAAATTTATCAACATACCGTGGAGATGCCTTTATTGGCATTGATGCAGGTTCTACTACAACAAAAATTGTTTTAATTGACAATGATGGTAATTTACTTTATTCACTATATGGTAGCAATGAAGGAACTCCTTTAAATAGCGTTATTAAAATGCTAAAAGAGTTATATTCTGTTTTACCAAGCAATGTTGTTATTCGTTATAGTGGAGTTACTGGTTATGGAGAAAAATTAATTCAAACAGCTTTAAATGTTGATTTAAATGAAATTGAAACCATTGCTCATTACACTGCAGCAAAAAAATTTATGCCAAATGTAACAAGCATTGTAGATATTGGTGGGCAAGATATGAAATATATAAAAATTAAGAATGGCATTATTGATAACATCCTACTTAATGAAGCTTGTTCTTCTGGATGTGGCTCTTTCATTGAAACTTTTGCAAAAAGCTTGAACCTTTCTATCACTGAATTTGTTAGTGAAGCTTTACAATCAAGAAATCCTGTTGATTTAGGTTCTCGTTGTACTGTTTTTATGAATTCTAAAATAAAACAAGCACAAAAAGAAGGCTATTCTGTAGGAGATATTTCAGCAGGTCTTTCTTATTCGGTTATAAAAAATGCTATTCAAAAAGTTATGAAAGTAAGAGACACAAAAACATTGGGTAATTATATCGTTGTTCAAGGAGGAACTTTTTATAATGACGCTGTTTTACGTGCATTTGAATTAATTGTTGGAAAAAATGTTGTTCGTCCTGATATTTCTGGATTAATGGGAGCATATGGAATCGCTTTACTTGCCAAAGAACAATATGAAGCAAATTTTGATATGGAATATCATTCTACAATTACCAAACTATCTGAATTAGACCAATTAAACATAGAAATTACACATACAAGATGTAATAAATGCGAAAATCATTGTTTACTTACAATTAATAAATTTAGTAATGGAAAAAAACACATTTCTGGAAATCGTTGTGAACGTGGTGCTGGAATTGTTTCAGAAAATACAAAATTGCCAAATTTAGTTAATTATAAATTTAATAGAATTTTTGACTATACACCTCTCGACGAAAAAGATGCACCTCGTGGAACAATTGGTATACCTAGAGTTTTAAATATGTATGAAGATTATCCTTTTTGGTTTACTTTCTTTACTTCTTTAGGCTTTAGAGTTATCTTATCCGAAAAAAGTAATAGAAAAACCTATGAAAAAGGTATTGAATCCATGCCTTCAGAATCCGTTTGTTATCCTGCAAAATTAGCACATGGTCACATCATGAGCTTACTAGATAGTGGTATAAAAACGATATTCTATCCTTGCATTCCATATTCAAGAAAGGAATACGACAAAGCTGATAATCACTATAATTGTCCAATTGTAATTTCTTATTCTGAAGTATTAAAAAACAACATTGAAGAATTACGTAACAAAGATATAAGATTTTTAAATCCTTTTTTACCTTTTGATGCAAAAAATCTTACTAAAAGAATCTTAGAACTTGATGAATTTAAGCCATACAATTTTTCTAAACAAGAATTGTTAGATGCAGCACAAAAAGCAGAAGAAGAATATCAACATTGTAGAAATGATATTCACAATAAAGGCAAGGAAACATTAGAATATATTGAAAAAAATAATTTAAAAGGCATAGTTCTTGCTGGTCGACCTTATCATATAGATCCTGAAATTAATCATGGTATTGATACCTTAATAACTAGCTTAGGATTATGTGTTTTAACAGAAGACAGCATTGCCAATTTAGATCAAGCCCAAAGACCTTTAAGAGTTGTCGATCAGTGGATGTTTCATTCAAGGTTATACGCTAGTGCCGAATTTGTTGGAAAACATGACAACTTAGAATTAATACAGTTAAATTCTTTTGGTTGTGGTGTTGATGCTGTAACTACTGATCAAGTAGAAGAAATTTTATCAAATTATGAAAAAATGTATACTCTTATAAAAATAGATGAAGTTAATAACTTAGGAGCTGTTCGTATTCGAATTCGTTCATTAATTGCCAGCATGGAAAAACGCTTAACCAAAAATAATAACAATGTTGGAAACTACACAGTTAACAAAATACCTTTTTCAAAGGAAATGCGTAAGGACTATACCATCTTAGTACCACAAATGTCACCAATTCATTTCGAATTAATTACCGAAGCTGTTGCTTCATGTGGATATAATGTAGAATTATTAAAAGATTGTACACCACATACTGTTGAAACTGGTTTAAAATATGTAAATAACGATGCATGTTATCCTTCTATTTTAACCACTGGTCAATTTTTGGAAGCTCTAGAAAGTGGAAAATATGATGTTAATAAAACAGCCATAGTCATGTCTCAAACTGGAGGTGGATGCAGAGCAACAAATTATATCGGATTTATTCGAAAGGCATTAAAAGATGCTGGATTTGAACAGGTTCCTGTCATTTCTTTTAATGTTGTTGGTATGGAAAAAAATCCTGGATTCAAACTAACAATCCCAATGCTTGAAAAGTTAATTCGTGCTGTTATTTATGGAGATTTATTACAAAAAATGCTTACAAAAAATAGAGCCTATGAAGTACATATTGGAGAAACAAAAGATTTATTTGATAAATGGATGGATAAATGCAAAACCCTTGTAAAATCCACAAATAGTAAAAAGTTCAAACAAAGTATATATAATATTGTAAATGATTTTGAAAAAATAGAATTAAATACAAATATAACAAAACCCAAAGTTGGTATTGTAGGTGAAGTATTAATAAAATATCATCCTTTCGGAAACAACTATGTTGCTGATACACTTGAAAATGAAGGTGCTGAAGTTGTCCTTCCAGATTTTATGGGATTTATAAAATTTATGGCAACACATAAAATTACATTCAATCACTTATTAAAAACCAATAAAACTTCTTCTAAAATTTCAAAATTAGCTATTAATTTAATAGATATTTTAGAAAAAGATTTAAGAATTGCACTCGCAAATTCTAATAAAAATTATTTACCTCCTTGTGATATTTGGCATCTAGAAGATAAAGTAAAAGATATTTTATCTATTGGAAATCAAACAGGTGAAGGTTGGTTTTTAACTGCTGAGATGATTGAATATATTGAAAATGATATACCTAATATTGTTTGCGTTCAACCCTTTGCCTGTCTACCAAATCACGTAGTAGGAAAAGGAGTTATAAAAACAATTAGAAATAAATATCCAAATGCGAATATTTCACCTATAGATTACGACCCTGGTGCAAGTGAAACTAACCAAACAAATCGAATAAAATTGCTTATGACTGTTGCAAAAGATAATTTAAAATTAAAAGAAAATTCTATCAAAAAAATTAATGAGGAAAATAAAAAAAATGAACAGAAAAAATTAATAAAAAATGGGTAATTTATTTACCTATTTTTTTATTATTAAATTTTTATTTTTTTTGCTTTTTATTTTTTTATAATTTTTTGTTTTCAAATTTTTTATTTTGTTTTTTCATTTTTATTTTTTTACTAATTTTTTATTTTTAAATTTTTTGTTCTGATTTTTAATATTTTTTTCTAAATCTTTTAATTCTTTTTTATTTAATTTTACTTTTTAATTTCTTTATTATTTTCTCATTTATATATTTTTTATCCAATTTTATTGTGTACTTTTTTCTTTTTACATATTAATCTTATTTATAACCTTAATTTTTTATTTACTTATTTCTTTTTTGTTTCATATAAATATTACATCCTCTCTTATACTTCTTATTTACATAATTCATTTTATTCTGTTGCATTTTTCTCTTTATCTGGCAATCATTTTTTGTTCTTCTCTATTATTTTCTCTGTTTGTCTATTTGTTAATGTTCCTTTATCTCCATTTCTCTTTTCTCCATACTACTCCATATTTATTATTTGTTTTATGTTTACTTTCTCTATCTTTTTTTGCTTTCTCTTTTTCTTCCCTTTTCCCTTGCTTTTCATGTTCTTTTTTATACTTTGCTTCCCATACTCTTTATCACTTTTTCTTCTTCTTCTTTCTTTCTTTTGCCTGATTTATGCACTTTTCTTTAACTTGCTGATTTTACATAACTTTTTTCGCTTTTACCATCTTCTCTTTTTTCGCTTTTTTTACCTCTTTTCCTCTCTTCTTTGCTTTTACTTTTTCCTTTTTTGGTTGATTTTCCCTATCTTTTCCTCCATT
>CANQZT010000128.1 GCA_947628335.1 uncultured Clostridia bacterium
TTTACTAACCAATTGTATTTTGCATTTCCGTAATTTGCTATGTTACTCCCTTTTTCTATATAGTTCCATCCTGTCCCATATACATTTTTTTCATTTTCTTTTTCTTGTATTATATTCCATCTTGCACTATTTTCTACTGTTTTATCATATAATGTTTCTCCCATTTTTTTATATTCTTTTCCATTAATAACTTGTTGCATTTGATATTCTAATACATCTTGTTGCAAACATTCTCTTTCACTTGCAACTGTATATTTTTTTGATGCATCCTGTGCTGTTGTAAATATTCCTCTTTCTCCTATTGTCAAATTAATAGTTACTCCTGCAAGTATCAATAGCACTATTATAGTTATTACTAATGCTATTAGTGTTATTCCTCTTTGCTTTCTTTTTGAAACATCCTCCATTTTCTTTTGTTCCTCCTTATTCTTTTTTCTTCACTCATTTTATTTTAGCCTCTTTTTCTTTTCAATGAAAATAAAGGATGTTTCTTATCATTTATCTACATAATTATTTTTCATTTTTATCTATTAAATTACACAATATATTTATCTATCTGACAATTTTTTATTCTTATTACTTCTTCTGGTTCAGTGGGTAACCCATTAAAGTACCAATTGGCACTTCTTAAAAAGAAACCGTGTGATACTATTAAAACCGTATCTTCATTGCCTTTATATTTATTAATTACTTTATCTAAAAAATCAAACACTCTTTTTGTATATGTCCTACAATCTTCTCCACCTTCAACAGATACATTTTTGGTATAATATCTTATTTCATTAAAGATTTCCTGTTCATTTGGTTGACCTTCATATATTCCTAAATTTCGCTCTATTACCTGCTCATCTTTTATAATATCTAAATTATGATATTCATTAATTATTTCTGCTGTTTTCATTGCTCTTTTCAATGGTGACGAAATTATAACATCTATATTTATATCCTTCAATTCGTCTCTTAATATTTCTGCTTGCTTTATGCCTTCCTCATTTAGCTCTATATCAGTTAACCCAGCTGCTTTCTTCTCCTTATTCCAATTTGTTTTTCCGTGTCTTACTAATAATAAATTCATTCTGTATATTCCCTTCTTAAATTAATATTTTCAAATGGAATTATACTACACCAGAATAAATATCGCAACTCAAATTGATGCAATGCGATTGATTTTCTTATGTAAACATAGTATTAAAATCCGTCAATATCTACTGACAGATTTTAATTTTCTATTTTTAATCATTGCAAACAAATTCCTCTATCTCCTACTTTCTTATCTGCCACATAATACTTATTTCCTAAATACGTAATTAATTTTGCTTTTGGTAAATTTATTTTTCCATTTTCTACTATGTCTTCTTTTGCATTTACACATACTATTTCTCCTATAAACATATGATGGCTTCCTAATTCTTTTATCTCTTTTAGTTTACATTCTAAACTAATTGGACATTCTTCAATCGATGGTGCTTTTACTTTATTTGATATTTCTTTTGTTAAATGCGCCTCTTTAAATTTATCTACTTCTTTGCCAGATTTTGTTCCACAATAATCAGTTTGCCATACTAATTTTTCATCTGGTATATTTATAACAAATTCCTTTGTTTCTTTTATAATATTATATGAATATCTACTTGGTCGTATTGATACATATACAAGTGGGGGTTCGGAATTTATTATTCCTGTCCATGCAATTGTTGTTATGTTTGCATTTTCCATATTTCCACACGACACCATAACTGCTGGTATTGGTGCAAGAATTGTACTTGGCTCTAATCTTTCTTTCATTAATTATCAATCATCCTTTCTTTATTATACATTGAAAAAGCTACTTTTCTGCTCTCTTTATTTGCAGCAATTACTTGAACTGTAACTTTATCACCTATTTTATATGTCTTCCCTGTTCTTTCCCCTATTAAATATTTATGCTCATCATTATAAATAAAGTACTCATTTTCTCCTATATCTTCAAATTTTACCAATCCTTCTACTGTATTTTCTAACTCTACAAAAATTCCAAAAGAAGTTACACTACTAATTATTCCATCATATACCTCTCCTATTTTATCTTGCATAAATTCAGCTTTTTTTAAATCAATACTATCTCTTTCTACTTTCTTGGCAATTTTTTCTCGTTGTGAAGATTGTTCTGCTACATCTTCTGCTACTTTTGTATAATCTTTTTTATATTCTTCTGTTACATTATATTGTTTTTCTAAATAATTAGAAATTATCCTATGAATAAATAAGTCTGGATATCTTCTGATTGGTGATGTAAAATGACAATAATATTTACTCGATATTCCAAAATGACCTTTATTTTCGTTTTCATATCTTGCTATTTTTAATGTCCTTAATATTAACGTTGATATTACCATCTCTTCAGATTTTCCTTTTATATCATCTAATATTTTTGCAAATTCTTTTGGATGTATATTATCTTTATTCCCCCTTATTTTATATCCAAAATTATATAGAAATTTATTTAATTCTGATATTTTTTCCATATCTGGTACTTCATGTACTCTATATACAAAAGGTGCTTCTAACCAAAAAAACTTTTCTGCAATCGTTTCATTTGCTGTTAACATGAATTGCTCAATTATAGTATTTGCAAATGTAAGTTCATATCTTCCAACAGATATTGGTTTTCCATTTTCATCTAATTCAATTTTACTTTCTGGTATATCTAAATCTAGACTTCCACCTATACGCCTTCTTTTTTCTAAAATCTTTGCGAGTTCCTCCATAAGTTTAAAATCTGAAATATAATCTTTATATTTCTTTACAACTTCGTCATCAGAGTTTTCAAGAATTTTATTTACATTAGTATAAGTCATTCTCCTTGTTACATTAATTACAGCTTTATATATTTCTGAAGATACAACGATTCCATTAGCATCTATTTCCATTTCTATTGTTAAAGTAAATCTATCTTTCCCTTCATTTAAACTGCAAATTCCATTTGATAACTTTGGAGGTAACATTGGAATTACTCGATCTAACATATAGATACTTGTTCCTCTTTTATATGCTTCTTTATCTAATTTAGATTTCTCTTTTACATAATAACTAACATCTGCAATACTTACTACTAGTTTGTAGTTTCCATTTTTTAATTTTTCAACATAAACTGCATCATCTAAATCTTTTGCATCTTCTCCATCTATAGTAAAAATAGTTTTATCTCTTAAATCTACTCTATTGGGAATATCCTTTTTCTCTATATCTTCATATATTTTATTTGCCTCCTCTAACACATCTTTTGGAAATTCATATGGCAAATCATATTCTCTTACTAGGCACTTCATGTCCACTCCAACTTCATCTATATTACCTATAACTTCAACAATATTACCTTCTGCATTTTTTCTTTTTTCAGGATATTTTGTTATTTGTACTACTACTTTTTCACCTTGCTTTGCACCTAAAAAATTTTTCTTTGAAATGTAAATATCTGTTCCAATTTTTTTATCATCTGGAACGACAAATCCAAAATTTTTACTTTTAGAAAAAGTACCAACTACTTTATTTATATCCCTTTTTATTATTTTAACAATTTTTCCTTCTCTTTTTTTGTCTGTTTCTTCTAAAATTTTAATA
This sequence comes from uncultured Clostridia bacterium, assembly GCA_947628335.1. The sequence continues at coordinate 3,601 of CANQZT010000128.1, forward strand.
AGTACAACATCACCATTTAAAGCATTCTTTGTATTTTCTCTTGATATGTGTATTTCTTCTTCGCTATCATTTAATTTCACAAACCCAAATCCTCTTGGATTTGCAACAAACGTACCTTGAATATATTTTTCGTCCATCAAAATATACTTGTTTTTTCTATTTTTTCTAATTTTATATTCTGTTTCTAATTTATCTAAAACTTTCTTTAATTCTTGTATATCTTCTTTTGGCACCATTAAAACTTGTGCTATCTCTTTGAACTTCATTGGCGTATAATCTTTGTCTTTTATAAATTCTAAAATTTTTTCTTCTCTTTTCATATTTTCACCTATTTTATATTTTTTTAATATAAAATAAGAGCAACATTCGCTGCCCCCTTTTATTTTTATATTATTTCAAAAAAACTAAATTACATACATTATAGAAAGTGCTATTGTTAAAATTGCAAAAACAATTCCTAAAATAATCGTCCATTTTTTTAGTTTTCCTTCTTTAGTTCTCCCTTTATTTTTTTCATAAAAATTATTCGTTGATGAGCCTTGTATTGCTCCACTCATTCCTGCATCATCTTTTGATTGCATCATTGCCAAAATAACTAATGCTAAACAAACAATTACATAAACTCCTATTAGTATATATTTTACTATTTCCATTAATTTGTTCCTCCTCAAAGTTTACTTAATATAACATTGTTATTTTAGCACAAACCTTGATAAAATGCAATTGTTTTTTCAAGATTTT
>CANQZT010000129.1 GCA_947628335.1 uncultured Clostridia bacterium
CACAACAGGGCAAATAATATCTCCAAATGGTGGTTGGGTAATATAAAAAATCAGTTGTTATCCTTGTATATCTTTTTCTATAATTGTATCATTTATTTCTTGATCATATGCGTCTAATTCGGCTAGTTCCTTATTTTGTGCATTTGTATAATTTTTTGCAGCCCTTTGGGCTGTTGTAAATATTCCTCTGTCACCTATTGTTAAATTAATTGTTACTCCTGCAAGTATCAATAATACTATTATAGTAATTACAAGAGCAATAAGAGTTATACCATCGTTTTTCTTTTTTGAAATATCCTCCATTTTCTTTTGTTCCTCCTTATTCTTTCTTTTCTTGATTCATTTTATTTTAGCTAATTTTTCTTTTCAATGAAAATGCTGAACGTTTCTTATCATTTATCTACATAAATAATTACACTTTAATATATTTAAAATAATGTAAATCTTAACTTAAAATTCCAAAAAAATAAAAAAACAATAAAAATATTGCAAAAAAAGCAGATAGATGATAAAATATGAGAAAATAAAAGGAGGGGGAGATAAAATAATGACCATTCTGTTAAAAAATGGAAATATGATTGATTATGCATCAAGAACCAATGAAAAAATGGATATACTAATTGAAGATGACAAAATAAAAGAAGTTGCAAAACAGATAAATAAAGGTGCAGATCAAGTAATTGACTGTACTGATTTAATGATTATGCCAGGAATGATTGATATGCACTGTCACTTAAGAGAACCAGGATTTGAATATAAAGAAACAATAGAAACAGGATCGCAAAGTGCTGTTAAAGGAGGTTTTACCACAATTTGTCCTATGCCAAATACAAAACCTACCCCAGATAGCACTATTATTTTGTCAAAAATAATAGAAGAAGCAAAAAGAGTAAACTTATGTAACGTCTTTCCATATGCAAGTGTAACAAAAGGAGAAAAAGGAGAAGAATTAGTAAATTTTGAAGAACTAAGAAAAGCTGGAGCAATTGCATTTTCAGATGATGGAATGCCTGTAGTAAATGCAAGAATTATGAGGGAAGGAATTATAAAAGCAGATAAAGTAGGAACCTTTGTCGCTTCGCATTGCGAAGAAAAATCAGTAGCAGCAGGTGCTATTCAAGCAGGAAAAGTAGCAGAAGAATTAGGAGTAGAAGGAGTATTGCCTGAAGCAGAAGAAATAATGGCAGCAAGAGAAATTGTAATTTCAGAAACAAATAATGTACGAGCACATATATGCCATATTAGTACAAAAACATCAGTAGCAATGATAAGAGATGCAAAAAAAAGAGGAGTAAAAATAACATGTGAAACATGTCCACATTACTATAGCTTTACAGTAGAAGAAGTAAAAAAATCAGGTGCAAATGCTAAAATGAATCCACCATTAAGAGAACAAAAAGACCAAGATGCAATAATACAAGGATTACAAGATGGAACAATAGATGCAATTATAACAGACCATGCGCCACATGCAGAAGAAGAAAAACAAAAAGGATTAGCTACTGCACCAAATGGGATTATAGGATTTGAAACAGCACTTGCAGCAACAATTACAAATCTAATAGATAAAAAACGCATATCATATTTAGATATGGTAAAACTAATGAGTTATAATCCTGCAAAATTATTAGGACTTACAAATAAAGGACAAATAAAAGCAGGATATGATGCTGATATTACAATTTTTGATCCTAATATAGAATATATATATGAAAAAGAAAGCATAGTATCAAAATCTAAAAACACACCATTTATAGGAAAAAAACTAAAAGGCCAAGTAGCATATACAATAGTAAATGGAAAAATAGTATATGAAAAATAAAGGAGCAAAATAATGGAAAATGCAATCGATAAATTAATAAAAAAAATAAAACAAACGAATAATCCTACAGTTATGGGACTCGATCCAAGATACGATATGATACCAAAATGTATCACAACCAAATATCCTAACAATATAGAAGGAGTATGTAATGCAATACTAGAATTTAATGAAGCATTAATAGATGCAACTTATGACATAATTCCAGCAGTAAAACCAAACATTGCATTTTATGAAATGTTTGGTATAAAAGGGATAGAAGTATTTAAGAAAACTTGTGAATATGCCAAACAAAAGAACATGATAGTAATTGTAGATGCAAAAAGAGGAGATATAGGTTCAACAGCTGAAGGATATTCAAATGCATATTTAGGAAAAACACCATTTTCTGATAAAGAAGAAGAAATATTTGATGTAGATTTTGTAACAATTAATCCATATTTGGGAATAGATGGAATAAAACCATTTATAGAAGATTGTAAAAAATATGGAAAAGGCCTATTTATAATAGACAAAACATCAAATCCATCTTCAGGAGAATTACAAGACTTAAAACTAGAAAATGGAAAAACAATTTATGAACAAGTAGCAATATTAATCGAAAAGTGGGGAGAAGAATTAAGAGGTGAATATGGATATAGCAGTATATCCTCAGTTGTAGGAGCGACATATCCAAAACAATTACAAGAATTAAGAAGCATTGCACCACATACATTTTTCTTAATACCGGGTTATGGAGCACAACGGAGGAAAAGCTGAAGATATTGCTTTAGGATTTGACAAAAATGGATTAGGTGGAATTGTAAATGCATCAAGAAGTTTAATGTGTGCATATAAAAAAGATACATGGAAAGAAAAATTTTCAGAAAAAGACTATGCACAAGCAACAAGAGCTGAAGCAATTAAAATGAGAGACGACTTAAATTCAGTAATTACACAATAAAAGGAGGATAATTTCATGAAATGCAATATAAAAGCAAAAATCATCAAAAAAGAGCAATTAAAAGATGACTTGTATAAATTTAGCGTTCAAGCAGATGAAATAGTAAAAAATGCAAAACCAGGAAATTTTATAGAAATACGTGTAATAGATAATGTAGAGCCATTATTAAGAAGACCAATAAGTATATATAATATGGAAAAAGAAAAAGGAATTTTAGAGTTCATTTTTCAGGTAAAAGGAAAAGGAACAAAGATACTTGCAGAACGTAAAGAAGGAGAAGAAATAGATATAATAGGCCCACTAGGATATGGAACTTTTGAGATAAAGGATTATAAAAATGTAGCAATTATAGGTGGAGGAATAGGAATGTTTCCACTATATGAACTTGCAAAAGAATTAAAACAACAAACCATAACAAAAGTGCATACTTATATGGGATTTCGTAATAAAGATTTAATTACATTAGAAGAGGAATTTAAAAATGTAAGTGATAAATTAACTATAACAACAGATGATGGCTCATATGGAATAAAAGGTTTTGCAATAAATGAATTAGAAAAAGATATAAAAAATGAAGATATTAATAAAATATATGCATGTGGCCCATTACCAATGTTAAAAGCAGTTCAAAGTCTATCAATAAAAAAAGAAATACCATGTGAAATATCACTAGAAGAGAAAATGGCATGTGGGCTTGGTGTATGTTTAGGATGTGCAGTAAAAACAGCAGAAAGTCCAAGTGATGCTCCAGAATATATGCATGTATGTAAAGCAGGCCCAGTTTTTAATGCAAAAGATGTAGAAATTTAAAAAAGGAGTAAAAGATATGAAAACAAGTATTAACTTAGCAGGAATAAAAATGAAAAATCCAGTAACTGTTGCCTCTCGGAACGTTCGGATATGGAAGAGAATTTGCAGAATTTATAGATTTAAATAAATTAGGAGGAATTTGTACAAAAGGAACATCATTAAAACCACGTCCAGGTAATAAGCCACCAAGAGTATATGAAACTACAGCAGGAATGTTAAATGCAATTGGATTACAAAATCCAGGAATAGAATATTTTATGCAATATGACTTACCATATTTAAAACAATTTGATACAGCAATTATAGTAAATGCTTGTGGAAGTAGTATAGATGAATATGTAGAACTTGCAAAGGTTCTAAATACATTAGATATAGATGGAGTAGAATTAAACCTGTCATGTCCTAATGTAAAAGCAGGATGTATGGCATTTGGAACAAGTTACGAAGGCGTAAAAGAAGTAACAAAACAAGTAAGAAAAGTATTAGACAAGCCATTAATAGTAAAACTAACACCAAATGTTACAGATATTACAGCACCAGCAAAAGGAGCAGAAGATGCTGGGGCAGATGGAGTATCTTTAATAAATACATTACTTGGAATGAGTATAGATATTCATAAGAAAAGACCACATCTAGCAAACAATATGGGAGGATTATCAGGTCCTGCAATAAAACCAGTAGCAGTAAGAATGGTATATCAAGTATCAAAAGCAATAA
>CANQZT010000130.1 GCA_947628335.1 uncultured Clostridia bacterium
TGGTTTTAAATTTATTTGTATTGATTGTGTGAAGGTTTATTCCTTCTTTTATCTCCTGTTTTTGATAATTCATATTTTCCCTCCTATAATTTATTTACTTATTTTTATTATAGTATAATATATTTTGGTAATTTTATACAATATTTTTTTTCTTTCCTATTATAGCTCCTACATCAACCACCGTTTCTATATTATTTTTTGTATTATTAATAATTTGATTATCAATTATAATTTTGTCTTTTTTTATTAGTTGTATTATTGTTGATCCTCCAAATTCAAAATGTCCTTTTTCTTCATATTTATTGAACTTTACTACATCATTATTAACTATTTTTCCTACACATAAAGCTCCTACTTCAATTTGCAATATCTCTCCAAAATTTTCTGTGTTTAGTTCAGTTACTTCTCTATAGTTTTCTGTAAAAACATTGTATTTATCATATGCTATTGGATTTACTGTATGAAGCTTACCTTTTATTTTTCTTATATTCTTTTGAGTTCCATTATCACAAAAAATATATCTATGATAATTTGATGGAGCAAGTCTATAAATTAGACATATTCCATCTTTATAATATTTTATTATTTCTCTATCTTTGATTAATTCTTCTATTGAATATTCAGAATTTTTTACATTTATAATTAGATTTTTCGAAATTTTATAATAACTAATTTTACTGTTGGCTGTTGCAATAAAATCTTCCGAATTGCTTTTATAAAAATTGGTTTTTAGTTTTCTTATAAAAAATTCATTAAATGATTTATATTTATTTTTCTCGTATTTTGATAAATCTATTTGATATTTATTTTTATATCTCCATATCATTGGTATTGAAATTCTAGTATTTAGTACAGTTCCTATAAATTTTGATACAACATTTAATGTTAAAATTTTTAATATTACTCTTCCAATTATGCTATTATATAAAAATTGTAATACATATGATTTCTCTTCTTCATAAATAATATCGTCATTTAAATATTTATACTTCATTTTTATTATGTTAGATAAAAATTCTAACTCTCCCTTCTACAATTACGTATCTTTTATTTAGTACAAACATATATATATGCCATAGGTATATTTATAGGAACTAATTTTATTTTTAATGTACTATATTTTTCTTTTAAATATTTATATAAATCTAAAGAATACTGGAATGTAATAAATTTTCCACCTTTTTCTAAATTATCGTATATTTGATTTAATATTGTCTGTCTAATGTCTTTTTCTAAAACAGTAAATGGTAATCCCGAAATAATATAATCTATATTATTTATATCATTTTTTTGTACTATTTTAGTCATTTCTTCTGCTTTTTCATATATTGTTATTTCTGGAAATTTTTTTTTCAAAATTTTAGTCATATCTTCATTCTTTTCAAAAGCTACATATCTTGTTGAATCTTCCTTTTTTGCTAATATTATTTCTGTATATGGACCTACACCAGGACCTAATTCAATGATACATTTCGCCTTGTTATAATTTATTTGTTCTGCCATCTTTTTTGATAGTTTTTTAGAACTAGGAATTATACTTCCTATCTGTCTTGGATTATGAATAAAATTCTTAAAAAATGTTATTTTTTCTCCCATTAAAAAAATCCTTTCTAATTTAATATTTTAAAAAATTGTTTAGAAATATTACTCCTATTGCAATTAGGCCTATTATTGCTAATATTATCCTTATTATTATACTTGGTTTTGATATTTTTATATTTGTAACAAATAATATAGCTAAAATTAATAATACTATCATAAATGCAATTTCATTTTTGCTGATTATATACATTAGTGGTATAAAAATTGTAGAACATGTTATTGGTAATCCAACGTAGCACTTATCATTACTTGACTTTACATTATAATATGAAAGTCTTGTAATTCCACATATTATAAAAATACTGTATATGACTATGTCTATAACTGAGTTATACCCCATTGCTAGACATATGTTGATAGGTAATATTCCAGAAGAAATTATATCAGCTAATGAATCTAATTGTATTCCATATGTATTGTCATTACTCAATTTCTTGGCTACAAATCCATCAAAAGCATCACAAATTCCTGCTAATATCATCATTGTCATTGCTCCGTTTATATACATTCTATTGCAAAAATATATTCCTATTATTGCAAAAATAATTCCTATAAAAGTTAGTATGTTACTTTTTTTCCATATGTTTGCAATCATTAATTTTTCTCCTTCTATTTTACGAATAGTTTATATTCCATATCTCTTCTTAAATCAAAAACTTCTTTACATTCACCTGTTAAATTATAAGTATCATATATGTTTCCATTACTATCAACTGTTACAAGAAAATTAGCAGCTCCTATGCTTTTTCTACTTTTATATAGCCATTTGTAGTAATCAGATATTTTAATTTCCATATTATTTAAGATATATGAACTTAATAAATCTGGTCCTAAATACTTTGTATCTTCTTCATCCTTTTTTATTTCAAAATTTGCAAGTATTAAACTTTGAGTATTATATTTTCTGTAATTATTTATTTTTTGATCATCTGTATTAAAATATTCTAACTGGTCTATTACATTATCTTTTCCACTATATAAGTATGGTAAATGATCTCCATAAAACACTATTATTGTTGGTTCTTCTAAGTTTTGTATATATTCATATAATCTTCCTAGTTGTTTGTCTGCATCAAAAATTCCTTGTGCATATGAAGATAGTGTATCATTAACCTCTTGCGAAAACTTACTTTCTGTTACCCAAACATCATAATTATCATATTTTTCTTTCTTATATGGCATATGTGCTTGCATAGTTAAAGTCATATAAAATAGTTTTTCATCTTTTGGTTTATTATTAAATTCATTTATAATTTTATTTGTAACAAATTCATCAGATACATATTGGCCTTTAATATATTTACTATCCACATTTACTAAATATTCAGTTTCATCAACTTGTAGATATTTATAAAATCTTCCACAATTAAAAAGTGATGAAGAAGCACATGTAACTATTTTCGTTTTATAACCATTGTTTTTTAATTCTCTTATTATTGATGGTCTTTCATAATAAGAATTATTTTTATATAACTGCATATATGGTACATATCCACTGTTAAAATACATTGTATTTGAGCCTGTTAAAAACTCGTACTCTACATTTGCAGATATTCCACCATATGATGGACTTATCATATTAAAGAATAACCCTTTGTCTTTTAGCATATTAAAGTTTGGTGTAACTTTTTGATTAAATTTTATCTCATCTAATTGATCTATATCCCAAAAAGATTCTGAAAAAACAACTATTATATTTGGCTTTCCTAGTGTTTTTTCTGAATTTTCTTCCGTATTAGATAACTGTTCATTTATTATATTTTCATTATAATCTTCTGGTTGTTCTATTTTGTCTTCAAGAAATTGATTATACATTCCTCCTATAACTCCATAGGTTAAATAGTATCCAGATACAGATGTAATGCTTTTATAATCTTCTCTTTCATCTACTTCAAAAACATAATTAAGCATAAATTTGTTTATTGGTTTTAATCTTAAAAATAATATACTTAATAATAGTAATGGTATTACTATTAAAGTTACTCTAACTTTTTTACTATGTATTTCAAATGATATTGCTTTTTTTCTGCATAATTTAATTAAAACTAAAAATATTATAATTTCTATTATAAGTGGAATTATAAAAAGTTTAATTGTATTCCACAACTCTCCTTGAACTATTTGTATAATTTCTCCTGAAGCTCCTAAATATAATACATCTGTTAATAGTAATGGTTCACCTGTAAATGCATATTTTAATTGATTTATTATACTAATAATTAAAATTATTACACCTACTGTTGTTATGCTTTTTTTCCATTTTCCAAAAATCCCCATAAAAAACATACATATAAGATATACAATAATACTTTCTAATACAAATGCTTTTTGTTGTTCAATTATTATGTATGAATTATAATTAATTCCTACATAAAATAAATTTAAAATAACAATAAAGCACAATGGTACTACAGCAATAATTATTGCATTATTTATTTCTACGTTTGTTTTATTTTTTATTTTTTTATTCGTATCCATATTTTCTTTCATATTACCTATTTTTGTTATCTTTCTTTCATAATTTTCTATATTCTATCATATTTTTCATATTGTTTCTACATAAATACTACAAATTTTGATATAAAAATTTCATATTAAAAAATCAGTATAAATTTTAAAAAATTGAAGATAATACTATTGTAGTAGTTATTCTACAAGGTCTTGAAATAGTTT
>CANQZT010000131.1 GCA_947628335.1 uncultured Clostridia bacterium
GGAAATGCAGAAATAACAATAGTAGACACATTACCATATGCACTAGATAAAGAAAAAATGAAAGAAATAGCAAAAGCTGAAGGACAAGAAACATCTGGTGAAGATGAAGAATGGTTAAAGTACCTTTTAAATGGCGGAGAATATGAAGAAAAAAATGATGAACAAAGTGAAGTAGAAGGAGCAAAAATCTACACCATAACGTGGCACGACACAAAAGAAGGAATCGAAACACAAGTAGCAGAACTAGAAGAGGTAGAGCCAATAGAAATAATTAAAAATATCAGAGTAGTATTCAAAGGAATAAGTACAAAACAACCTCAAAGTGAAGCAGAAAAAATCTTTACAAACAAAGTAAAAGCAAAAATAAAATTGAGTGCAACAGGGCAAGAGGAAGAAACAAAAGAAACGACACACGACACAAGAATCAATTTTACAAAAAATGTCAAAGTAACAAAAACATGGGATGATGATAAAAATATGTATGGAAGGCCAGCAAAAGTAGAAGTACAAATAAAAGAAAAAGACAAAGAAGAAGTAGTAAGTAGATATATATTAACAGAAGATAATGACTGGACGCATTTATTTACGGAATTAAGAAAATATGATGACGACGGTAATGAAATACAATATACTGTAGATGAAAAAGAAGTAGATGGAGAAAGTCTAGATTACTATGAAAGGCATATAAATTAAGTAAAATATTTACAAGGTAGTTTGAAAAACTACCTTGTTCTAATAAGAAGTGCTATATAAAAAAGTTTACAAAGGCTATAAAAATCAAGCATAAAAATTTTTAATATGTGCTTATTGAATACAAAAGCAGAACAATGTAAAATATAAGTGTGTATAAAGATTATGTTATAGATTATTCTATAACTACCCACAAACATTTGTGGCATAGCTATTAAATTTCAGTTAATAGCGGTACATCTACATATTTTATATGTAGCATAAAATTGGGATTTAGGCCAATTAAATATATAGATTATTTAATATGCCTTAAATAAAAAGAAAAGTAATAAATTATTTGTAAAAGTAGCCCCTTTTTTACAAAAATTGATTGCTTTCTTTTTTTGCCCAAAATAAAAGGAAAGGAGGATTATCAAAAAATCTTTTACACAAAAATATTGGAAGGAGAATGTATTTTATTATGAAGAATGGTTTTAATTTTGAATTGTATGAGATGGTATTTAAAAGGTGTTTTATTCATGTTTCAAGATATACGAACGGAAATTTACAATTAAGCTTATTTGGAATAGATCCAAATACTAATCAAGTAGCTCATTTTGCGGATATAACTTTACAACAAAGTCAAAAGAAGTTAAGAGATGATGAAATTGTAGTAGATTACTTATATAAACCTACTTTAATACCACAACTCAAAAAGCTAGGTATCTTAAAAGAAAAAGTTGGAATATGCGTTGTAAATTTTACAATATATCCAATTTATACTATTGATTTAACAAAAATATCAGAGAATCAATATTGTATGGAAGAATTAGTTGTTGCATAAAAGGAGGAAGGAAAAAATGGAACAAACAAAATTTGTAAACTTACCAATTATTGGAAGAGTTCAACACGGAGAAAAAATTTTAACTGATAATGGAAAAGAGAAAGTTGTAGACTACGGTTATTTCATAGCAAAAATTCAAGAAAAAAATATGATGCCATATTTAGAAAAGTTTAACAATTTAATAAAATGTAAAAAAAGTATTGATATTCAATTTATAAATGACACCCCTTTTTCAATAAAAAGAACTAGATATAATCAAAGTGGTTCAGTCTGTTATTGTATGAATGATTCAAAAATGGGAAAGCAAAAAGTTAAAAATTTATGGAAGCCTATAGAATGTAATTCAAGTTGTACTTATTTACAAAAAGATAAAAATGGAAAACAGTTATGTAATAAAATAGGGTGGTTAAAATTCCTTATTCCAGAAATTGCAACTGATAGAATATGGCTAATGAAAGTTACAGGACAGCAATCTATAGACAATTTATATTCATATATTCAATTACAAAAAATTTTAGGAAATTCATTAGATGGTAAATATACTATTTTCTTAAAAAAGGAAGAACAAACAAATTATTTAGGTCAAATTTTTAATAATTATGTTTTAGATATCTTAAAAAAAGAAGATTTTATTTCGAATACAGTAAATTCCAAAGTAAGTAAAGGTCAAGAAAAGAAATCAAAAAGAAGTAAAAATCAAAATAATGATATATCTAATTTAAATGAAGTAGATTCTACTATTGAAGATAAAACTACAATAGGAAATATTGATGAAAAAAAACAAAAAGTACTTTCAACTACAGATAACGTAGAGCAAAAAACAAAAGTAGAAGAACAACAGAATTCACAAAATGATTTTGAAAATTATTATATGCTAGATAGTACTAAAAGAGAAATTATAGTAAATAAAGATGGTATTCCAAAAGAATATTTAATAGCTAAGAGTTTTAATGTTCAAGAAAAATTATGTGATGTTGTAATTAAAGCTGAAGATGAAAACGAAATTTTAGGTTGTGCAGAAGGGACAGTTTTTGAAATAGAACCTAAAGTAGTAGCTGAAAAAATATTTGCACTAAATATAAATATGATAGACAAAAAATTAAAAGAAAAAGTAGCATAGAAAAGATTTTCGTATACTACTTTTAAAATGTATTAAATCATAATAAATATTATACACAATGAATTATAAATTGTAAATATTAAAAATAGAAAAAGGAGACAAGAAAATGTTTAGTAAATATAAGAAAGGGAGCAAAGTCATTGTATTCGGATATGGGCAAGTAGATGGTAAAATTTATATAAATGAAGAAGCAATAGTTATTGAAAGAGATCCATATTTTAAAGATTATCTTGTCAAATTTGAAGATGGTACTGAAGATTGGATTAAGCCTAAATATTTGCAAAAAGCCATTTGAAAAGGAAGGAAAAGATAAAGATGAAAATTAAATATTTAAAAACAATAGGATTTAGAAAGTTTAAAAAAGTATTTGAAACAGAATTGTATGATGTAACCAATATAACTGGAAAAAATCGTTCTGGGAAAAGCAATATATTGTATGCCATTATTAATATTATTTTAGGAACAAATTTATCTGGAGATGAGAAAACCGTACTTATAAATAGGAAATGTGATGCATCCTATGGAGAATTACATTTTATAGATAATATTGGAATAGAACATGTACTAATTAGAGGAAAGCATAGATATGATAATAACAAAAATTTTATTAGTTTAGATGGAAAGGTAGTTAATCAAGAAGATTTAACTACTTTTTATAAGGATAAAAAAATATTTTTATCTATAATAAATCCACTATATTTTTTAAATAAAAAGCCAGCAGAAAAAAAGGAGATGGTGGATAAGTATTTATCAGATATTAAGCCTAAAGTTATTTTTGATAGCTTATCGAAAAAAGAACAAAATACTTTACTAACAAAATATTTTTGTATTTCTATGAAAGAAATTTATCCTAAATTAAGTATAGAAGAATTGGAAAATTTATACAATGAGTACAAGTTACAATGTATTACTGGAAAAGAGTTTATTGAAGTTCCAGATAAAGATAAATGGAAAACAATATGTGATAACATAAAGGAATTAAAAAACATTAAATATTATGAAATGCTTTCATCAGAAGAACAAGAAGATTTTGTAAATCAAAATATGCCAAATATATGTTTAGATGTAGCATATAACAATTTAACAGAACAAGAACAAAATATTTTAGAAGGTAAACCTACAGATATACCAAGTTATATTAGTGATTTAAATGAAGGTATAAAAAAAGCAGAAAATACTATTGTTGCTTTAGATGGAAAAATAGAATATGCTCAAAAAATTGTTGATGAAGAATTACCCAAAATCAAGGTATTTGACAGAGAAGAAGAACTTTCACTTGCAAGGCAAGAGTTATCTTTTTTAAATACGAGTCAAGATATAATAGACAAAGAAAATCAGAAAAAAATTATTGAAGATTTAGAAAAAGATATTTTATCCAAAGAAACTGAATGTAAAGAATTAGAAGTATCTATGAAAGATGGAAAGAAGAAGTATCTTGCAATAAAAAACGGTGAATCTTTTACTTGCCCTACATGTGAGCAACATATACAAGATGTAAGCAAAGATAAAACAATTAGCAATATGAAAAGTGAATTGATTGCATATTATGACCGAAAGAATTTATTAGAAACTCAATTAATAGATTTAAAATCTAAGTTCACAATAGAACGTTGTAAATATCATGCATTAGA
>CANQZT010000132.1 GCA_947628335.1 uncultured Clostridia bacterium
TATAATGCTCCTATATAAAAAAGTAAAAGTTGCTCCATATTTATAAATGCTAACTATATGGAGCAATTTGTTATATAGTGTTCTATATCCTTTCATGAATAGTTCTATGAATAACATCTAGTTGTTGTTCTCTTGTAAGTTTTGTAAAATGCACTGCATATCCAGAAACACGAATAGTTAATTGAGGATAATTTTCAGGATGTTCCATAGCATCTTCAAGTAAAGCTCGATCAAATACATTTACGTTAATATGATGACCTTCTTGCATAAAGTAACCATCTAACATACTTACTAAATTATTTATTCGTGCTTGGTCGTCTTGACCAAGAGTTCCAGGTGTAATTGAAAAAGTATAAGAAATACCATCCTCTGCATGTTGGTAAGGAAGCTTGCTAACGGAATTCATAACAGCAAGAGCACCACTTTTATCTCTGCCATGTAAAGGATTTGCACCAGGCCCGAATGGTTCACCAGCTCTTCTACCATCAGGAGTATTTCCTGTTGCTTTACCATAAACAACATTAGAGGTAATTGTAAGAATAGACAAGGTAGTTTTTGCATTACGATAAGTTTGATATTTTTGAATTTTTTTCAAAAATGTTTTTACAAGTTGTACTGCAATATCATCTACTCTATCATCATCATTACCGTATTTTGGAAAATCACCTTCAATTTTATAATCAATTGCAAGACCAGTGTCATCACGTATAACTTCAACTTTAGCATATTTTATGCTAGATAATGAATCAGCAACAACAGATAAACCTGCAATTCCACATGCCATTGTCCTTAAAATTGTTTTGTCATGTAAAGCCATTTCAAGAGCTTCATATGAATATTTATCATGCATATAATGAATTGCATTTAAAGCTTTAATATAAATTTTTGCAACATAATCCATCATTGTATCAAATTTTTCCATTACTTCATCATAATCAAGATATTTGCTAGTAATAGGCTCAAATTTTGGAGTAATTTGTTTACCAGTAATTTCATCTCTACCACCATTAATAGCATAAAGAAGTGTTTTTGCAAGATTGCATCTTGCACCAAAAAATTGCATTTGTTTTCCAATTCTCATAGCAGAAACACAACAAGCAATTCCATAATCGTCGCCCCAATATTTTCTCATTAAATCATCATTCTCGTATTGAATTGAAGATGTTTTTATTGATAAATTTGCACAAAATTCTTTAAATGGCTTAGGTAATCTAGTAGACCAAAGAACTGTCATATTAGGTTCAGGAGCAGGACCTAAATTTACTAACGTGTATAAAATTCTGTAAGAATTTTTTGTAACTAAAGTCCTACCATCAATACCCATTCCACCAATTGATTCGGTAACCCATATAGGATCTCCACTAAATAATTCATTATATTCAGGTGCACGTAGAAAACGAATCATTCTTAGTTTCATAACAAAATGATCCATTAATTCTTGGGCTTTTTCTTCTGTTAGAATTCCGTTTTTTAAATCTCTTTCTATATATATATCTAAAAAGGTAGAAGTTCTACCAAGACTCATAGCAGCACCATTTTGTTCTTTTACTGCGGCAAGATAAGAAAAATATGTCCATTGAATTGCTTCTTTTGCATTACTTGCAGGAACTGAAATATCAAATCCATATTTTAAAGCCATTTGTTTTAATTCTTCTAATGCTAAAATTTGATCATGAATTTCTTCTCTTTCTTGTATAATGTGGTCTGTTAAGATATCAACATTTAAATCTAATAAATCTTGTTTCTTTTTTTCAATTAGTGTATCTACCCCATATAAAGCGACACGTCTGTAATCGCCAATAATTCTTCCACGACCATATCCATCAGGAAGACCTGTTAGTAAATGTGAACTTCTTGCAGCACGAATATCAGGTGTATAAACACTAAAAACACCGTCATTGTGAGTTCTACGAATATTGTTAAAAATATAATCTACATCTTTGTCAACTTCTTTTCCATATGCAGCACATGATTTTTCAACAATTTTTATACCACCAAATGGCATAATCGCTCTTTTTAAAGGTTTGTCTGTTTGAAGCCCAACAATTTCTTCTAAATCTTTATCAATATAACCAGCATCATGAGAAGTAATAGTTGAAATTGTTTTTGTATCTATATCTAATACACCACCATTTTCTTTTTCTTGTTTATATAAATCTAATACTTCATTCCATAATTTTTGAGTTTTTTCAGTAGGTTTTGCTAAAAAATTAGGTTCATCAATAAAAGGTGTATAATTCAAATTAATGAAATCTCTTACGTCAATTTCTTTTTGCCAGTCACCTTTTTCAAATCCTTCCCATTGTTTAAAATTCATATAAAAATCAGTCCTTTCTAAATTTTATTAAAACTTATTATTACCATATTTCATAATAACATAAAAAATTTTTTTTATCAACAAAAAGTGGTATGAAAATGTACAAGCCTGAGTTTTTTGTTGAAAATATTTATAGTAACAAAAAATGGTAAAAAAACATAAAATACATAAGGAGGAAATTATATGATGAATTTCATTATAAATACAATTTTATGGATTTTAGCGTTATATGGATTAATAGAAATTATAAAGAATATTATTTACATATGTTCATACACAAAACTTACAAGCGATGGAATTTATGTTATTATCGCAGTAAAAAATCAGGAATCAAAAATTGAGGGTTTTTTACGTGGAATTTTGTTTAGGTTAATTTATGGGAAAGAAGAATATATAAAAGATATTATTGTCACAGACTTAGATTCTAAGGATAATACATTACAAATATTAAACAAACTACAAAAAGATTATAACTGCATAAAAGTATCCAACTGGAAAGAATGTGAAGAATTAATAAATAACATTACATCTGTATAAAAATATCTTGTAAGTATGTAAAAAATCTAGTATAATAGTACTAGATTTTTACATATGAAAAAGGAGAATGTAGATGGGAAAAAAATATAGAAAAGGGTTAACTTTTTCTGGAATTATACATTTTATTATTATAGTAATATTAGTTATAGTTTCATATCAATTAGTTAAAAGATATGCACATAATAATTTTAACGATTTTGTACGAACGGAATATATTTTATATACATCAGAATTTTCAAGAGATAGTGAAGTTAAATATTCAGATAAAAGTAGTTACAAAATATCATCGGCTCAAAAAAATGATGCCATGTTTTATAAAATTGTTAATGTAAAGGCTAATACACCATACAAAGTTACTTGTATGGTAAAAACAGAAAATGTAAAAACATCAAAGGAAGTATCTAGTGGAGGAGCTCATATTAGTATTGCAGATACATTAGAAAAATCAGAAAGTATTACAGGGACAAATGATTGGCAAAAATTAGAATTTATTTTTAATTCGAAAAATAGAACAAGTGTAAAGTTAGGTTTTAGACTAGGTGGATATGATGATAATTGTACAGGAACTGCATGGTTTTCAGATTTTTCAATAGAAGAAGGAGCACAGTCAAAAGATAATAATTGGAATTTTGCATGTTTTATTATAAAAAATACTGATGTGAAAATAAATGAGAATGGGGAAAATAGGCATATTAGTTTAAATATGACTGCTTCAGATATATCTGAAATGGCACAAAATATGAGTAGATTTAAAAGTTCATGTGAAGAGATGTCAAAAAACAAAATGAAAGTTTCTTATGATGTTATTACAATAGACAAACCTCTTACTTCGCTATCATATAATACAGATGATGGGTATTATGTAGCACCAGAAAATGTAGAGGATTTAATAAAGCCATATTTGCAAAAAGAAAATTATGATCATATTTTTATATGTGTTAGATTAGGTGATAATGAACATCAAAAAGATATACAAGTAAATGATTGGATAGGTCTTGGTGGAATGGATTATTTAGGAATTGGATTTTCAAATATAAGATTGCCGAATAGTAACGAAAGTTATATGTATAAGTATAATCCTAGTGTAAATATATTTCCAGAAGAGGTATTTGTACATGAATTTTTACATACTCTTGAAAGAAATTCTAAAGAATATGGATTTGAAAGACCAGAACTTCATGATTATGCTAAATATGGATATCAAGATGAAAGACTAATAGGTCAGAAAAAATGGTATCAAGATTATATGAACGGTGAAATAAAAACGGCTAATGGTTATATTGGTCTAAACAGTGAAATTTATCAGTATAAACCAAATAGTAAAGAAGATTTTAAATTTTCATTAAAATTAGATGAATTTAAAGAGCC
>CANQZT010000133.1 GCA_947628335.1 uncultured Clostridia bacterium
TACTTTGTTGTATAGATTATCGAATTAGTAGAGTTACTGTGAAGCGTAACACATAGCTACATAAAAATACAAAATAGCTATAACAACACATTATGATCTGCTATATTACTAGCATCTATAAAACCCTGTTTATAGTATTTTTTATTATAATATGCCATTTTTATGTTGTAATCGGCAATTAAATTATCTATGCTATTTATTAGTTTATCCCTTATATCAGCATTTTCATTTGATAATTGATTTATTAACTTTGTTATATTTTCTCTTTCGATGTTTCTTAAACTATTTTTTAACTTAACTTTATCACTTTCAATCTCATCTATGAATTTTTCTTCTGTATAATTAAAAAATTTATTAATTATTGTTTGTTCATTTTCCATATTATCACCTATTTTATTATGTGCTAATTTTGGAATATATATACAAAATAAACCTCAAATATTTATGAGGTTTATTTATACAAATATTGAGCAGGATTTACATATTCTCCATTTCTTCTTATTTCAAAATGCAAATGTGGACCTGTTGAATTTCCTGTTGTCCCCACTGCCCCTATTACATCTGCTGAATTTACTTTATCTCCTACTTTCACATATAATTTACTACAATGACCATAATATGTTTGTATACCATTCCCATGATCTATAATGATTAATTTTCCATATCCTCCTTTTACGCCTGAAAATGAAACTGTACCATCTGCTGTTGCTTTTATAGCAGTTCCAATCGGTGCGGCTATATCTAGACCTTTATGTGTATGATTTCTAATACTTTCTCTTGAACCGTATCTTGAGGTAATAGTTCCTGAAATTGGTTTTACTGCAAGATATATTCCATCTATAGTTGCATCTTTTCTCTTTTGTTCTTCTTCTTTTTGCTCACTTATTTGTTTAGCTAATTCCGTTGATATTTCTTGTAAATTTTCGTTATCATTTACTTCTAATTTTTTTGTATATACAGCGTTTACTGCAATATTTACATCTTCAAATTGTTGAGTTAAATTTTGTTGTATTTGTTTTGCATCTTCTTCAGTTTTTAAATAATATTTTTCAGTTCCTTGTACACTAATTGCATACTGAAGATACGTAATATCTGCTTTTTCATGAATTGCAAGTAATGTATTTTCTTCTTGTACGTCTTTTTCTTTTTGCACAAATTTTAATTTATATGCTACATTTTCATCTACATTTGAAAAAGCAATATTTTTTTCTTGGTTGTCATATAGTTCTTCCTTAAGCTGTGTTTCAAATTTGTTCTTATTTTTTATATAGCCTATTTCTTCATCACCAAAATATACTGTATAAACTGGCTGAAATTTCATATATATAATCGCGACTATTAAAAATACTCCAATTGCCATTATATTGGTAAGTTTGATGATTTCTTTTGTGTAAAATTTTATTCTTCTAGCAAAAATAGAAATTCACTCTCCTTTTCCTTTTCGCGAATATTTTTCCATTATACACTATATTTTGTTCAATTTCAAATTATGTATACATTATTTGTCATAGTTTTTTGAATTTCTTTCAATTTTTATTTGGTTTATTTTAAATTTTCTCTATTTTTACTCTTATATTCTCTTTTTTTCTACATTTTTCATTGCGTATGTTCTACTTTATTAGTCAAAATATTCACTAATTTCTTGTAAATCATCAAATTTATTTTGTCTTAATACTTCATACACAACAATTGCTACTGAGTTTGAAAGATTAAGTGATCGTAATGTTTTTTTCATTGGTATACGTATAGTTTTATCTAAATATTTTTGCAAAATGTCTTCTGGTAATCCTTTCGTTTCTTTACCAAATAAAACAAATACTTCATCAAGATTTTTAAATATATCATCTGAATATACTTTCTTCCCTTTTGTTGTAACAAAGTACATGCTGTTCTTATCAGGCGAATATTTTTCTAAAAACTTATCAAACGAATCATGTTCTTCTATTTCTAGTTTGTCCCAATAATCTAATCCTGCTCTTTTTAAATGCTTTTCATCTAAATTAAATCCTAATGGGTGAACAAGATGTAACTTTGCACCAGTTGCTGCACATGTTCTTGCTATATTTCCTGTATTTTGTGGTATTTCTGGTTCAACTAACACAACATTTATTTTCAATTTTATAACCTCCAATATATACTTCTTATATAAATTTATAATCTAACGTTGTTGTTCTTCTTTTTCTCGACTAGCAAAAAACTTAGTTCCTTTTGCTAAATGTTTTGAATTTTCTTTTGTAGTTACAATTGCTATGTAAGGATAAAAACCGGAAATCTCCTTTACTAATTACGTACTTATCAGAAATAGTAATTTTTTCTCCATCTCGCTTTACTTTAGCATTATTTATATCGTATAAATTTGCTTCAATTATTACATTAAATACTTTTTCGTTTTTTATATTAAGTGCTTTATATTTACAACATTTTTCATATAATTCATGCTGTATATCAAATGTTAATTTAAACGAAATTTCTTTATCCATACTCGAATTAGTAAAATCCAAATCTAATGGTGAATTTTTTACAATAGCACATCTATTTCTATAATAATCCCATAACTGTATATAATCCAATGCTTCATTTTTGCATGATATTTTTTTTACATCTTTTTGTATACATTTTAATGTAGTTTTTTCTAATTTCTTTAATAGTTTTTCATATACTTCTAATCTCGCTTGAGAAAATGCTTTACTCGGCGACTTTCCTAATTTTTTCTTATTATCCATACATTCAAAGATATCTTCAATAGTTGATTTATAACTCTTATTAACCTTCTGTGCTTGTGCCATAATTCTTTCAAAATCTTTATCTGATGATTCAATATTATCCGATTTATAATTAGAAATTAATTCTTTATTATCCTTTTCTTTATTTTTTATTATTTCATACCTTTTCTTCAATTCATCTTTAGAATTCAAATATATATCTCCATAGTAACTTTTAGGACAACAAAGAACTAAATCATTCATTAATGAATACATTTCTACTCCAGTTCCCTCACCATATTTACTGTCTAAACTAGTGGTTAAAAAATCACAAAAATAAGTATTATTGTTTCTTACATAATCATTTAAAGCTTTTTCACCTACTAAATATGCCAATTTATTATACAAAATTGTCGGTAAATCGTACGCAGTCTTACTTGTACTTTCATAATACTTTTCATCAAGATCCCTAACATATTCTGCTTGATTATTACTATGTCCGTTCTTTAAAAAGCACTCTAAAATAAGAAGAATATGCAAAAATATCGTCTTCCCTTATCTTTTCTAATTTAAAATTATTTTTCTCGTTTTTATTCAAATTATCATCTAAATCTTTTTTATAAAATTCCCATGAATAACCTACATCTTTTTCTCCAGCATATTGAATAGAATGTTGTATTTCATGAACAAGTACATAAGCACTAGCATGACCTTTTTTTATAACTATTTCGTTTGTGTCCATATAATAAGCCTCAACATCAGAATCATTTCTAAAATATTCAGTATATTGATTATTTGCATCTAGGTCATCAATAAAAATAATATCATCCAAATTTTCAATTGTATATATTAAATTATTTTTATATTCTTCCTTTGATATTGCCTGAATACCTTTTCGTTTAGCATTCATATCAAAGTTTTCATTTACAGCATCAAATAATTTTACAAGCTTCTTTCTTACTTTTTCTGCTTGACCTGTTATTTGCGAATATTGACCTAATCCTTTTTCTTGCCTTAATTCAACAAGTCTATCTGCTATTTGTTCACTTTCTGATTTAACTTTTAAGCTATCTATAAAATTATTTTCTTTAGAATTAAATTCTTGAGTTTTATTTGTTTGACTAGCTTGTACTGGAGCAGTTATATTTCCTGCTAACCCAATCGAGGATAACGCAATAAATATCATTTTTTTTAATTTTGCCATAAATTTATTTTTTTGTGGCATAGGTAGATTTTTATTCATACATTCTTCCTCCCTATATTTTATTTTAAAAAAAATAGTTATTAAAGTCAATATAAATATAATCGTAATTTTTTATATTTACACATAAAAACGGATTTAAGATTAAAAATCTTAAATCCGTTTTTACTATTTTTCTACACTTCTGTTTGCTATT
>CANQZT010000134.1 GCA_947628335.1 uncultured Clostridia bacterium
AAAATATATATGAATATCCCAGTTGAAATATAATCAACTGGGACTAAAGTGTTTGTCTAGTCTGAATAGTAACAAACGAACATTAACTTTAATCAATAAACAAATTATTGTTAGAACTTCTAGCTGATATATTTAAAGCTATTCCAATTGCTATTCCATTAGTAATTATATTACTTCCACCATAACTTAAAAATGGTAGTGGTACTCCAGTAATTGGTAAAATTCCTATCGTCATTCCTATGTTTTGAACGAAATGGAAAAATATCATTCCTGTTATTCCTATAACTATTAGAGAAACAAAGTTATTAGTAGATTTTTTGGCTATTCTTATTAGTCTTAAAATTACTAACATATATAATAAAACTATAGAAGTTGACATTATAAATCCAAGTTCTTCAGATAGTACTGAAAATATAAAGTCTGATGACTTTATTGGTAAATATCCATATTGTGTCTGTGCACCTTTTAAAAGTCCAGTACCAAATAACATTCCAGAACCTACTGCTATTTTAGACTGTATAGCATTGTATCCGCTTCCTAAAGGGTCGAGTTCAGGATTTATAAAAACGTTTATTCTAGCTTTTTGAGTTGGATTTAACATAAAGAAATACACTAAAGGAACTAAAATAAGTAATCCTAATAATCCTAATAAAATGTATCTATACTTTATACCTGATTTAAATAACATAAAAAATGTTATAACAACAAAAACTACAGCTGTTCCAAAATCTGGTTGTAATAATATAAGTCCTATCGGAATTAAAGTTAATAAAGCTATAATAATACCAAATATTATTTTTTTCTTCTTGTCATTCTTATTTACATTATTAAATAGCGTTATAAACTTTGCCGAACATATAATATAACCTATTTTCATGAGTTCTGAAGGCTGATATAAAAAGGGACCAAAATTAAACCAACTACTAGCTCCCATAAGTTTTGGCATAAATAAGACGACTATAAGTAAAATTAAATTTATTCCATATAGAATATATCCTGCAATATCAAAAACTCTATAATCTACCATCCAAATTATAATCATAAGTATTAAAGCTATAGTAAACCAAATTATTTGTTTTATATATTCATCCTTATTTACATCTGTATTATATCCAGCGCTATATATTCCAACTACTCCTATCAAAAATAGTACAAGTATTGTCCCTAACAGTATATAATCTGTATTTTTTAATAAATTTCTAATCAATTTATCACCCTTTATACAATCACTTATTATTCTAAATAGATTATACACTTTTTATTCAATAATTTCAATAAAATAATATCGTATTATTTACATTTTATTAAAAATATGATAAAATATCAATAAATTTTTGCATAATATGATATTTTATTATAATATCAAGATTAAATAATTTTCAGGAGGTTTTTTTATGAATCATTTAACAATCTTAGAGATACTCGAAATGGAAGCTTTAAACGGTAATTATGAAACTAATCTTCGGCTATGGAAAAGGACTATTGAAAGCCTAAGAAAGAAAGGACTGAACGTAACAATTTTATACGAAATATGCACTGCTAAATACTATTGCAATATAACGTGGAAACAAAGTAAACCAAATACAGATAATAAGGAAACTTACACGATTGCTAACAACTTATGGCTTATGGCAAATAAAGTATCAATATAAAATATATTCCATAAACGTATCCAAGTCATAATTGAATATGAACTTTTAAAATTGGTCTAGTGAAAATACTAGACCAATTTTATTTTCTTTAATTGAATTTTTACTTCTTATTTATCTATTATACTTGCTTCTTTTGAGTATATCTTTCCCTATTCTTTTAATATAATAAATAAAGTTTGAATTAATATTAAATTCAAACTTTATTATATTTTCACGTTTTTTTATATACGTAAAAAAAACTATGATGTCCTATCACGCAACTTAAAATATGTGATGGTATCCAAGTATCATTACTAAGTTCTGGATTATAATAAAACACAGCGCCTTTTGTAGGGTCATATCCTGCTATAGCATCCTTAGCCGCTTGCATATTTTGCTCATTATAAGAGTAAGAGGATAAAGGTATACCATTGTCATATTGTCCAGGAGAATATAAAATTTCAGTTATAGTATCGCCCTCAAACAAATCACTTTTTAGCCGATTAATCACTGTTGCTGCTACCGCTACTTGACCATCATATGGCTCATAACAACTTTCTCTATTTACAAGCTTGGCTAAAAGTACTAATTCTTCAGTTGACACTTTATATCCAAAATTTGTTATACACTCATAAGATTTTTCTTCGATACTTAAATTTTCAAGCTCAATAGTATTTGATTTTTTTTCAACTTGATTTAAATCATATTGATTAATAGTAAACTTTGAAATCAACTTAACACCACTACATAAACTTTTAGCAATAGGGGCTATTTTGTCTTTAGTATTTTCTTTTTCTTGACTAACTGTAACTTCATCCTGATAAGCATATGATTTTAATGTAATTTCATAAGTAGTATGCTCCTTTTTAATTATTCCATATCCTAGTAATAAACATACTATAGACACACAAACTAATAACAACATTTGCTCACTAATCAAATTTGAACTTCCTTTTTTCACGGTATTTACCTCCAAATAAAATTTTATGCTATAATATTATAACACTTTTTCATATTTATGTCAATCTTTATTAATTAACCCACAGATTTTTAGTAATATCTCTTATATATTTATTTCTATCTTTATATACATTTTTATCTTCTATATACTTACCATTTTCCAAAGTTATAATTTGACTTTCATTAATACCTTTAGGTAAATTATTTAAGTTTATATTTAATATATTCCCGTTTTTTAAATTTTCACAAACAGCTATATCATCTTCTATTTTGTCAATAGCAAAGTGTTTGGAATTGTTTTCTACTCTTTTTTCTTTTATCATATTAATAATTTCTTGAATATTATCTTCATATTTTGAATGAAATTTTAAGTTTTTTTCTAAATCTATATTCATTTTACCTCCAATCTTTAGTGAAAAATATATTTATAGCATTATACCATTGTATATCCAAAATGTAAAGAAAAAATTATATATCATATATATATGTTGCTTCTAAATCAGCTTCGTGTAACATCAAAGCCAAAGGATATTTTTTAAAAGCTACGCCTATTGTAGAATATAATTCTTTAGGCTCTGTAAATCCCATATGCCAACGAATAGCATATTTTTCTTCATTAGTAAGTTTCATATATTCGGTAAGCATCATTACAGATTTTTCGCCATGTCCATAAGGAATAGTATCTTCTACTGTATAATAAGGAACTTTTACCCATTCTCCTTTTTCATTTTTTGCATTTCTATAGTCTGTTTTATAAAAATTTACTTTACAAATATCATGTAATAAAGCTACAATTTTTACTGTGTCTTCTGATACATCCATATTATTATCTACCAATTTTTTCTTTAAAATTTCATACACTTTCATGCTATGTTCTAAAAGGCCTCCCTCATAATCTCCATGAAATCTCGTACTTGCAGGAGCAGTAAAAAAATCACTTTTTTCTAAAAAGCTAATTACTACTTCTATTCCGTCTCTATCAATTTGTCTTAATAAATTTATCATTTCTTCTTTCATATTAATCTACTCCAATCTAGAACTATTTTACCATATTATACATTTTTTGACAAGAAAAATAGCAACATTTCAGTATATAAAAGTATAGATAACATTAAAGAAAAAATTAAAGCAATACTATTTATATGAAACTAATAAAATAGTTTTAATTAGTAATACTTCTAGTTTATATGTTATAATAATTTATGCTTGTATTAGTTTACATAACTTAATTCAATTTAACTTTACCATCTGATGTTTCTTCGATTGAAACATTAGACTTTAAACACACAACAGGTCGAAACCCGCACGGTCGTATTGTAATAGGCGTAGGTACCCACAAGACCGGTTATAGTCCACATACAACACGCCACCATTACCGTTGATATACGAATGCAAAGTCAGCCACATAGCGTCTGCTCCTGATGAACTTGCACTAGGTAATACATACAAATCATCTGATGTAGATAACATTCCTGAATAAGAATAGCTCCAGTT
>CANQZT010000135.1 GCA_947628335.1 uncultured Clostridia bacterium
TCTTGTTAAAACCGGGAGAAAGTGCAACAGTAGATATAATCTTAACATGGGAGAATGCCCAGAATAACATGGGAGTAAAAGTAAATGTAGCAGAAATAAGTAAAGACTATAACGAAAGCAATACACCAGATATAGATTCAACACCAAATAATAAAAAAGAAGGGGAAGATGATATAGATGATGCACCAGTTATTCTAGGAATAAAAACAAGTGAAGCAAGAATATATTTTGTATTAACAGGAATTGTATTAATAACATTAGCAGGTGGAATTATTCTAATTAAAAAGTTTGTATTGTAATAAATTTATTCATTAGATAATTGACCAGAAATAAGAGTTAGATTTGAACCTAGAGCAGTAAAAAAATTGCCTAAAGTATTAATTTCGTCAGAAGTAAGATTCTGGCTTATCCAAATGGAAATAACAGTTGCAAGTGTAACTAATTCTGAACCTGATAGTTCATTTAAATAATCCATGTTCTCACCTCAGGAATATTATATGAGTAAGTGAAAATAATAATACTTACAAAACAAAATAAAAGCAGATTAAAATCTGCTTTTATTTTGTAAAACAATTTCACAAATATCTTTACAAGAATTCTTTTTGGCTAGTAATCTAGCACCGAATTTTCATTTCTTTCATTTTTTGAGGTGAAGAAAATAGATTTTCTAAAATTTCTTTAGCATCATCATTTTTACGTATCCAAATAGCAACATTTTTACTTTCTAAAAATTCTGCATTTTCTTCCTCCTGACCAGGAATTGGATTAATTACAATAATAGGTAATCCGTGATGCTAAGCTTTCAGTAGTAGTAAGCCCTCCAGGTTTTGTAATTACTAAATCAGAAATACTCATTAATTCAGGAATTTTTGTAGTATAATCAATAACTTTGATACTATCCTCCTTATGTTCTTTAGCAACTAAATATTCGAAACTACGTTTCATTTTTTCGTTACGACCAGAAATTGCAACAATTTGTAAATTATCAAAATTTTCTGCTAAAGTTTGTAGTAAACTGTAAGTTTTAGATTTACCTAACCCGAATTCTCCGACCAGCAAAAAACAAAATAGTTTTCTTATCTTTTTTTAAACCAAATTCTGTTAAAATATCATCTTTATGATAGCTTTTCAAGAAACGGTTAGAAAGAGGAATTCCAGTTGCAAAAATTTTATTTTCAGGAATGCCTTTATTCATTAAAGCATTTTTCATACCATCATGAGCAACAAAGAAATAATCTACTAAAGTAGAATTTACAAGCCATTGATCATGTGGTGCGTAATCTGTCATTACAGTTGCGATTTTTGCATGAATTTTACCTTTAGATTTTAAGAAAGTACACATTTGTGAACCAAAAGGATGAGTAGAAATAATTATGTCTGGTTCATATTCCTGTAATAATTTATTAAGTTTCAATGCTAAAATTTTATTAGAAGTATTACTAATTTGTGCAATTGGGCCTTTTCCGTGATTTAGCATAAATTTGTCCCCATGCCCAAGGCATTTTTTTTGCCATTTCATTATATGCAGTAGTAGTTATTTTTTCAATAGCTTTATTAACATATTTCATACAATCCACTAAATTAATTTCAATATCATCAAAATGTTCTTCCATATATTCTTTAATTGAACGTGCAGCAGATAAATGACCTCCACCATAAGCAGCATAAAAAATTAATATTTTTTTCATAAATTATCTCCTAATATTTATTTATACTTTATATTTTAACATAAAATATAAGAAATAGAAATAAAAATGAAAAATTAAAAGGAAAAAAATTTTTAAAAAATTCAAAATAAGGAATAAAAAACTAAAATAATAGCAAAATATAATAAAGACTAAAATATGGAGGTAAAAAATGGAGATAAAAGCAAAAATATTATGTATTTTCATTTTAGTTTTTGTTATAGTTTTAGGAATAATAATACAAATAAGTAAAAATGAGGTATATGCTGCAGGAAGTAATACAACTTCAGATGTTCAATTGCTTGCAAGAGCTATTAACGGTGAAGCAAGAGGTGAACCATATGAAGGACAAGTAGCAGTAGGTGCAGTAATTTTAAATCGTGTAAAAAATTCAAATTTTCCAAACACAATAGCAGGAGTTATATATCAAAAAGGAGCATTTACGGCAGTATCTGATGGTCAAATTAATGTACCTATTAAAGAAGGTTCAACAGTATTAAAAGCAGCACGTGATGCGTTAAATGGATGGGATCCAACAAATGGATGCATTTATTATTTTAATCCCAATACAGCAACTAGCAAATGGATATGGTCAAGGCAACTTGTAAAAACAATTGGAAAACATAGATTTTGCAAATAAATTTCAATATATTAATTTTCTAGGAGGATAAGTATGAAGTTAAAAGATAAATTAGTAGACTGGAAAGAAAGACTAAAAGATAGGCATATGTTAAGTGTAATTGTTGTATTAGGAGCAATCATTATAGGGCTTGGAGTATTTACTTATAAAAAGCAAAGAGATTATAGACAAGCATCAAATAATGCATATAATATGGCATTTTTTGAATTAGTAGACTATGTTCAAAATGTAGAAACATATCTTGCAAAAGCACTTATATCAACAACACCAGAACATGGAGCAGAAACGCTAACACATGTATGGAGAGAAGCAGATCTTGCACAAACATATCTTGCCCAACTTCCAATTGGAAGTGGAGAGTTATCAAATACGGCAAAATTTTTAAATCAGGTAAGTGATTATAGCTATAGTTTATCAAGAAAAAATATTTATAACGAAGAATTAACACAAGAAGATTTAGATAATTTAAAATCATTACATGATTATAGCATAGAATTAAAAAACACTCTTGTACAGCTTTCAGCAGATATGAATGATGGTAGAATTAGTTGGGATGAATTAACCAAAAAAGGAACACCAGTATTTGCACAACAAGTAAGTAACCTTTCACAAGATAGTTTTTCAAACTTAGAAGAGAATTTTCATGAATATTCAGGTCTTATTTATGATGGTGCATTTTCAGAACATTTGACTAATCCAGAAAGAAAAGGCCTAACAGGAGAAGATATAACACAAGAGCAAGCAAATCAAATAGTAAGAGATTTTTTTGGAGAAGATAAAATAAAAGAAATAGTTTATAATGGATTTTCAGAAAATGGAAATATACCTGCGTATGATTTTTATGTAAAATTAAATGATAAAGATAATGAGGCAAGTATATCTATTTCACAAAAGGGAGGGCATTTATTATTTGCAAATAATAATAGAGAAGTAGAAACAGAAGCTATACAAATTGAACAAGCAAACCAAATTGGAAAAGATTTCTTAACTCAGAAAGGTTTTCCAAATATGAAAGAAACTTACTATTTAAAGCAACAGGGAATTCTAACAATAAACTATGCATATGAACAAAATGGAGTAACAATGTATCCAGACTTAATAAAATTAAAAGTTGCATTAGATAATGGTGAAATTCTAGGAATAGAATCAACAGGATATTTAAATTCACATGAAGAAAGGAATTTACCAGAAGTAAAAATATCGCAAGAAGAAGCTAAAAAAACAATAAATAAAAATTTAGAAATACAGTCAACATCGCTTGCGATTATACCAACTGAGTTTCAAACAGAATTGTTATGTTGGGAATTCAAAGGAAAAGTAGATGAAAATGAATTTTTAGTATATATAAATGCCGAAACAGGAAGAGAAGAAGATATATTAGTTATACAAAACACACCAGATGGAATTTTAACAATGTAAAAAATTCAAAAAATACAAAAAAGTACTATAATAAAATATAAGAATAGAGACATAATAGATTTATAAAAATATTTTTTATTTTTATTCTCGAAAGAGGAGGTATTAAAAATGAGTAGAAATTCAAAATTAATTTCTGACAATTTAAGAGAAGAAATAGCAAAAGAATTAGGAGTATATGAACAAGTTAAAAAAGATGGTGGAAGTTGGGGAAGTGTTTCTGCAAAAGATTGTGGAAATATAGTAAAAAAAGCAATTGAAATAGCAAACAGAAGTGTAGAAAAATAGTAAAAACGGATTTAAGATTTTTAATCTTAAATCCGTTTTTATGTGTAAA
>CANQZT010000136.1 GCA_947628335.1 uncultured Clostridia bacterium
GGGCAGAATCGAACTGCCGACCTACAGGTTACGAATCTGTTGCTCTACCAACTGAGCTACAGTAGCATATTCGTAGTACAAAAAATATTTTAACATATATTTTTTTATTTTTCTATCATTTAGCAAAATTTTTTTAATTTTTTTGTTACTACTAAAATCTAAATAACTTGCTTTCAAAAAAAGCAAGGAATAACTAACGCTCTTATTTATTCAATATATATCCCTCACTTAATTTACTACCACGTAAAAAATCGTATATACTCATTCTTTTTCCATTTTCTCCTTGTATCTCTAGCACATCAATTGCTCCATCAATAGTCTTAATAGTTAGCCCTTCTTTATCATTGGCCTTTAATATAGTTCCAGGTATACCACTTAATTCTTTTTTTGATACTTCTGCCTTCCATATTTTAAGCTTTTTATTTTGATAAATTGTATATGCTCCCATAATTGGATTTAATCCTCTTATAAGATTCTTTATGGTAATTGTATCCATCTTATTCCAATCTATATATGCCATTTCCTTACTTAACATTGGTGCAAGCGTAAAATTTGATGATTGTTTTATTCTTGGAGCAGTCCCTTTCTCTATTTGTTCAACTGTTTCTACTAAAAGTTTAGCACCTATTTTTGATAATCTACCCCATAATTGACCTGTTGTTTCATCATCAGCAATTGTAACTTTTTTTGTTAAAATTATATCACCTGCATCCATGTTTTCATCCATGTATATAGTAGTAACTCCTGTTTCTTTTTCCCCATTTATTACTGCTCTTTGAATAGGTGCTGCTCCTCTATATTTAGGAAGCAATGAACCATGCAAATTGATACATCCAAGTCTTGGAATTTCTAATATTTCTTTTGGTAAAATCTTTCCATAAGCAACTACACAAATTATATCTGGATTTAAAGCACGAATTTCATTTATAAATTCCACATTATTTTTTACATTTACAGGTTGATATACAACAATCCCATTTTCTAAAGCATATTCTTTAACAGGAGATGCAATCATTTTCATCCCCCTCCCCTTTGGTCTATCAGGATTTGTAACAACTCCTATAATATTATTATCTGTTCTCGTTAATGCCTCTAAAGAATCTCTTGCGAAATCCGGTGTTCCCATAAATATTATATTTAACATATCTCTCTCCTCTTAATTTACTCTTCTGGATCCACATACTCTAATGTCCCTGGAAGTATTTTCTCTATAAATAACTCTCCGTTTAAGTGATCAATTTCATGTGATAAAGCCTGTGCTAATAATCCTTTTCCATGTATTGTAATTTTTTTTCCATCTCTATCTAACCCATCTACAATAATTTCTTCAGGTCTTACAACTTTTGCAAATTTATTAGGAAAACTTAGGCAACCTTCTTCAACTGTTTGAGCTCCTTTTTGCTTTATAATCTCTGGGTTAATTAAAATAATAGGTTCCTCTTTTTCATAATCAGTATGAATAACGATAATTCGTTTTAAAATTCCTATTTGAACTGCTGCTAATCCAACTCCATTAAATTTGTGCATTGTTTCCAACATATCATCAATTAATACATTTATTCTGTCATCTACGTTTTCTACTGGCTTTGATATTTTTTTTAAAATTTCGTCTCCTTCTTCCCTTATAGTACGAATAGCCACTTTTATTCCCCCTCTTTTTTACATCATATTTGTAGGATTTACATCCACAACTACTCTTGCTTTAATATTACTTTTATATATTTCTTGCAACCCTTTTTCTATTTTTTCTATTAAATTATTTCCAAACTTTCCCTTGATAATAATTCTCCAACGATATTTATTTTTTATTTTATCTATGGGTGCAGGACGTGGTTTATATATATATACATCTTGTAACTCTTTAAGAAGTTTATATAATATTTGATATGATAAATCTGATACATTTTTTACTATATTTTCATCAGTCGCACTAATACCAATAACAATTATATCGCAAAATGGAGGATATTTCAATTGTTTTCTTATGTTCATTTCGGTATTATAAAAAATATCATAATTTTGTTCTTTTGAACATTCTATACTAAAGCTATCTGGATTATATGTTTGCACTATCACTTTTCCTGGCAATTTTTCTCTTCCTGCTCTTCCTGCTACTTGTGTTAATATTTGAAATGTTTTTTCACTTGCCCTATAATCATCCATATTTAAACTTCCATCTGCTGCAATAACTCCTACTAATGTAACATTTGGAAAATGATGACCTTTTACAACCATTTGTGTACCTATTAGAATATCTATATTTTCATTTTTAAATCTATTCAAAATTTCCTCGTGTGAATTCTTTTTGGTAACTGTATCTATATCCATTCTAATAGTTTTTGCATTAGGAAACATTTCATGTACTTGTTCTTCTAATTTTTGCGTTCCCGTTCCAAAATATTTTATTTTACTACTACCACATTCAGGACACTTTGTTACATTGTTTTGTTCATAGCCACAATAATGACACTTTAATTTATTGTCATGTCTATGGTATGTAAGTGTAATATTACAATTTTTACATTTAACAGTATAACCACAATCTCTACACATAACAAAAGTCGAAAAACCTCGCCTATTTAAAAATAAAATCGTTTGTCTTTTTTTCTCTATATTTTCACAAATACAATCATATAATTTTCTACTAATCATTGTTTTATTACCGTTTGCAAGTTCATCTCTTAAGTCAACTATCTCCACCTCTGGCAAACTAGATGTATTTGCTCTTTTAGTTAAAGTTAAAAGCTCTATATCATTATTTTGTGCTAAATAAAAAGTACTAATATTTGGCGTAGCACTACCTAATATAAATGGAATTTTATTTTTATACGCTAGGTATTTTGACACTTCTTTTGCACTATATCTAGGAGGCATTTCAGATTTATACGAATCATCGTGTTCCTCATCAATTATTATTATCCCTAAATCACTTACTGGAGCAAATATAGCAGACCTTGCACCAATAATAATCCTTGCTTCATTCTTTTTTATTCTTTGCCATTGATCGTATCTTTCTCCTACTGATAATTTACTATGAAGAACAGCTATTTTTTCTTGACCAAACCTTGCTATAAATCTATCAACCATTTGTGGTGTTAAAGAAATTTCGGGAACTAACATAATTGCTGATTTGTTCTTTTCTATAACTTTTTTTATAAGTTGCAAATATATTTCCGTTTTTCCGTGAACCTGTTACTCCATAAATCAAAAATTCTTTATATTCATTTTTATTTATGCTTTCTTCTATTTTCATATATGCTTGTCTTTGTTCATCAGTTAATTGTAAATCATTATCTCTTAATATATCCTTATTAATAAATGGATTCCTGTCAACTTGTTTTTCAACAATTTCTATATAACCATTTTTTTCCAAAGTATTAATAATTGATTTTGATACATCTGCAAATACTTCTAAATCACTTACTAATACTCCTTCATTTTCTTTAAGGAAATTAAGTGCTCGTATTTGCTTATCTGACTTTATTTTTTTAGTTTCTATTAAAAAGTCTATTTCATCTTCGTCCTTTTTTAAATATACAAAATTTAAATTTTTTTCTTTTACTCGGTTGTTTATTATTTTAGTTGTAGTTCCAGGTGGTAACATCATTTTTATCCCATCTGATACATTACAAAAATATCTTCTTGCCATCCATTTAGCAAGTTCTATTTGTTCTTCGGTTAAAGAAAATCCTTCCTGTATATTTATAATATCTTTTACCTTATATAACGAACTTTCCTTTAATCCAACAACAAATCCTTCTTCATATTTTTTTTGATTTCCAAAAGGAACATTAACTCTATCCCCAACTTTAATAATACCAGCAAGTTCTGCTGGTACATTATAATCAAATATCTTATTCAAATTCTTAACCGTACTATTTAAAATAACTTCAACAACCATTTTTCTTTTCCTTTTTGATTATTATATCAAAATTAAATTTCTAGTACAAGTATTTCTTTTAAGATATTTTTCT
>CANQZT010000137.1 GCA_947628335.1 uncultured Clostridia bacterium
GACTTGTTATTATTAGAGATTATGGGACGGTCAAGATGATGTAATGACTTGTTATTATTAGAGATTATGGGAGGTTATCTCCTCCCTATTTTATAAAAAATTAGGAGGATTTGAAAATGATAAAAAATAAAAATCAATTAAAAATTAGATTAAAAGAAAATAAGGATAGTTTATTATTTGAAACAATTAGAAATGATGTAAAACCTGAAAGAATAGGA
Organism: uncultured Clostridia bacterium; assembly: GCA_947628335.1. The sequence continues at coordinate 219 of CANQZT010000137.1, forward strand.
ACACAAAGGAAAGCTAACAAAGTACAAACAAATGCTTTTACATTGCTAACTACTAAAGAAAATGGCGAAGTTATAGACAGTTGGGTTTATTATAACGGCAATATACAAGTCAAAGATAATATTATAAGTTATTTTGATAATAAAGGAAATCCGTTTATTCAAATTAAAATAATAGAAGTTGCATAAATAAAAATTTTGGCTTTTTTTTGGAATATTGCTTTATATAATATATAGCATTTTACCAAAATTAAGCCAAAATATAAAAATTAAAAATGGAGGATTAAAAAATTATGGAAAGAAAAAGAATTGAAAATATAATGAATAAATTAAAAGATATTTCAGATGTTTCTTATGATGATGAATTTGATGTTGCAATATATATTTTTTTAAGATATGGAAAATATGAATTTGATAATTATATATGTAGTGATGAATTAGAAGAAATAAACAAAGTATTAAAACGTCATAGCACTATTTTTGATGAAGATGTAAACGATGAAGTAAGAATGATTTTAAATGATGATGAGGAGGATTAAAAAAATGCTTTTTATATTACTAAAGATTTTAATTGAAATTATTTTTATATGTAGTAAATAAAATATCAGTTCCAAAAACGTCTAGCATAAATGGAACGTTCCAACAATTAAGAAAAGGCGTTTTTGGAACGCTAAAATAATAAAAAATAATAGTTCCAACAATCCATCGATTTTGGAACGAATAAAAAAGGAGGATTTTGAAAATGAAAAAAGTAGGTTATATGAGGGTAAGTACACGGAAAACAGAATTTAGACAGACAATATGACGATTTTAAAAGATTAGGGATTGAGGATAAATATATTTATGAAGATAAACAATCAGGAAAAAATTTTGAACGTGTCGGATATGAATATATGAAAAGAGCATTAGAAAAAGGAGATGTACTTGTTATAAGTTCTTTAGATAGACTAGGACGTAATTCAAAGGAATTAAAAGAACAATGGCAATATTTTAAGGATAATCAAATTTCTGTACAGGTTTTGGATATGCCGTCTTTAAATTTAGACTACAGCGATGAAAAATTACAGCCTATGACACAACTAATAAACAATATCATTTTTGAATTATTTTGTTGGAAATCCGAAAGTGATAGACTTCAAATAGTCGAAAGAACTAAACAAGGACTTGAACAAGCTAGAAAAAAAGGTAAAAGGTTAGGACGTCCAAAAATAGAGATTACAGAAGAATTTAAAAGTATCTGGACAAATTGGAAAAATGGAAAATATAAAACTACTGTTGAAGCAATAAAGAAAAGTGGGCTACCAAAAACTACATTTTACAGATTTGCTAATTTATTGGAACAAAAGGAGGCTAATATAAATGAATAAAGAAGAAATTGAAAAATTAAAAAAACTAATTACAGATTTTCAAGATGAAGCAATTTACATAGAATTAGAAAATGCTTTAATTTATCACACAACAATTTTAAATTCAAAAATTATAGTAAGTGATGAAAGATTATTTATATCAGACGGAAATAAGCAAGATTTTATTGTAGAGTTACATTATTTAGATAGTATTGATACAAACGGAAATACTATTTATCTTGAAATGAGTAACGATATAAGAATTACATTAGACCATTAATCGAAAAAGAACTAATTACTTCATATTGTAGTAGTTAGTTCTTATTTTTTAAATTTATCTATACATTCTTTTAGTAATTCATCAGTAGTAACATTAAAAATTATTGAAAATACAGCTAATTCATATTCTTTTATTATCCTATCTCCTCGTTCAATTTTTTGTAGAGAATTTTTATTTAAGTCAATTCCATATAATTGTAGTTTTTCAGATAATAATTTTTGAGTCATTTTATTTTTGATTCTATATTCTTTTATGGTATTTCCTATTGCATTTAGCTTCCCATTATATTTTATTGTATTATTCATAAATATATTATCTCCACTTATTCTTATATTTATGATTGATTTTATTATATTTTTATGATAAAATAACAACGTAGACGTTGCATAAATAAAAATATAATGAGGTGCTATTTATATGATTGAAAAAGATGTTGCAATAAATATATTAGAAGATATTGAAAGTAGCTTATATAGTGAAAAATGGAAGTGTAATACTTTACGAACAATTATGCAATATAAAAAGGGATTGTTAATTGCTACTAATCCAAAAATTAAAAAATTAGTAGAAGAAAGCAAAAAATATGATGAAAACAGTATTAGATATAGAAGAATTGCAAAAAAAATAGATAATGAAGTTCAAAAAATAAATAATACATAAATCTATTTTTTATTTTCATCATCTACAATAGTTAATAAATCATTAAAGGAACAATTTAAGGCTTTGCAAAAGCCCTCTAGGTATTTATATGATATAGACTTTTTTCCACTTTTTATTGCTTTATTAAGATTATAAAATGTTATATCCATTTCATCACATAACCACGATTTAGTTTTGCCCTGTTCTTTTAAGATTTTTTCTACATTTATTTTTATCAACAAAATACCTCCTTTGCTTTATTCAATAGTATTTTACAACATTTGCACCTATGGAAGTAGCACTTGCAAGTGAGAGCAAATAATGATAAAATAGTGTCGAAAAAGATATTAAAAATTAAGGACGTTGAAATTATGGAAGAAAATACAATGTTGAAATTGCTAGATAGGTTTGAATGGCTATTGGTAAGGAATCGCTTATTTGAAGCTAAAAGACTTGTAAAACAAGAATTAGAAAATATTAAGGGAATTACGGAACAAAAATGCAAAAAGATGAAATTAAGTAGAGATTATTGTGTAATGTGTAAAAATTATAATTGTAATAAAAAAATATTAAGTTTTAAAAAATAAAAATTTTAAAATTCAAAAAAATAATTTTGTTGTTTATTACTCTTATATACTTTATAAGATAATAATATATATTTTAATTTGAAAGGAGGTGGAAATATGATGAAAAGATATTTGAAAATGTCAATAATGCTACTATTATTGTTTTCTATTACATTTTTGGCAAATACAAAAGTACAAGCAAGTGAAATCACTATTACAGAAGAACAAGCTACAAAAATGTTAAATCTTGTACCAGATAGTATGGAAATTAATTTAAAAGAAATTGATAATACTTCTAACGAAGCGGAAACTTTAGTAAAAGAAAAAATTCACGAAATATGGGCTAAAAATGATATTAATATGGAGGAAGTAAACGAATTAGAAAATCAATATAAAATTAGAATATACAATTCAGGAAGTTTTGGAGGTTACCAATACTCTTCAATAAATGATTTCTACAAAGCTAAAATTACTATTGAAGTAAATGGATTATCAAAAGAAAAAGATGTAAAAATAATATATAGTAATCATAAAAACTACAACGTAGAAGATGAAAAGTATGTAAAAAGTTTAAAAATAGAAAAAAAGAAGTATTTTGAAGTTAAATTAGGAGAAAATCTTAATTATCGTTGGAATGAAGATAAATGGATAACAGGCTTAATAGATAAATATTATGAAGACATATTAAATGATAAATCTATTACTATAAAATCATCTACAGGAATGGGAGATGGAACTTTGTTAAATGATTCTATAGGTGGTGAGTCAAGTGATTCAGAAAATGCTATTCTTATTTTTAGGAATGGAATATTATATGATAGAAGACCTATTGGAATGCAGATAACAATACCTGTTATAACTATACCTTATTATTTACAATCAGAAGAAG
>CANQZT010000138.1 GCA_947628335.1 uncultured Clostridia bacterium
ATAATCGTTTATTTTTCAATATTTGACAATATTATTTATTTAATTTATTATAATCGACATATTTCTGTAATATTTATGAAAAAATAGAACAATAAAAAATGCATGAATTTTCCTAGTTGCTTTATTATATATTTAAAGCAACTTGTCTTTTTATTGTTCTATTTTATTTATATATTATATTTTTATTACTTTTTAACTATTTTTTCTTTTGTTTCTTTTTTGTCTTGACTATAGTATTTCGCAATTAACTCATCTAATTCTACACTTAACCTATATATTATACTATAATCTTCTCCTTTTTCTATGCTTTTGTTTAATTCATCTCTTTTTTTACAAATTTCATCATTTAACATATGCCCACACTCCTTTTTAGGTGTTTTTTTCTTTTGTATATTTTAAAAATACCATATTTTTACAATATCGTCAATAAAAAAACAGCATTTTTATAAGGAATCGTGCGACTTTTTACGCTTTTTGATGTTCTATTTTTGTATATTTTTTTGTTTTTTATTATTTTTTGCTATTATTATACAAAATGTTACAAATAGTATTATCGATAAAATTTGCGAAATTCTGAATTTATATAGCATTAAACTGTCGTTTCTTAAGTTTTCTATTATCGCTCTTATAAACGAGTACATTACTATATAACTGTATGTTATTTGACCACTATATTTTCGATTTTTAGATATTCTTTTAAGTATTAAATATATTATAAATGTTGATATAGATTCATATAGAAATGTTGGATGTACATATTTAATTTGTAAATTGCTTTCTATTCCCATTTTCCATGGCAAATTAGTTTCATAACCATATGCTTCTGCATTTACAAAGTTTCCCCATCTTCCTATGGATTGAGCAAGTGCAATGTATGGTACTATATAATCTAACATATCTAAATAATTTATTTTTCTTTTTTTACAAAAAACATATGTGGTTATTGCTCCTCCTATTATCGCACCATATATTGCAAGACCACCTTGCTTTATATAAAAAACTTCTTTTAGAGTATGGTAATTTTCTATATTGAATAACACATAATAAAGTCTTGCTGTAAAAAAAGAAACTGGTAGGAGGATTATACTTAAATCCAATAGGTCATCAAATTTTACTCCATATTTTCCATTTTGTTTTTTTAATAACAGCAAGACTATTATGATACTTATTGTAATTATTATGGCATACCACTGTATATTTATGCCTAATAAATTCACGGCAGTTTTGTTTATATTTAATTCTAAGTTTATTATTGGAAAAGTTATATGTGACATTTTTTTCCTTTCCTAACTATTTCCTTGTACTATTGAAACTACCATATTTTCTTCTTTAAATACGTCTTTTAAAATTTGTTCTGCATACTCTTTTGTTACTTGATTATATTGCTCTAAGTAATCAAAACTATTTATTCCTTTTATATAATCACTAAGAAACATTCTCGCAATATTTTCTATATTATTATATTCCGAAACATAGTCACCATAGATTTTTTTCTTTATTCTTTCAAAATCTTCTTCATTTATTCCGTTTTGTGTATAGTTTTGTATTGTTTGTTTCAACTCCTGTACTACATTTTGAGGATTATTTGCAATTCCTGTTATTAATACATGGGCATATTGTTTAGAAAATTCGTAATCTAAATCAGGTTGAGACATTATATCCCCCTGTTCATATAATTTTTTGTATGCATTAGAACTTTTGCCTAGTAACATATATAATATTATTTCTATTGCAATATGTTTTTTTACTACATCCTGATCATTATTTATTTTATCTTTAAATCCTATTGCATACATTGGATTTATTACTTCCATTTTTTGTGTTTTTTCTTTTGATACTACTTCTTCTGGCTCTTTTGGATATATTCTTTTTATTTCTTCTTGTTTATCTGTTTTTGTTATTCTGTTTTTTATTTTTTGTATTATTTCTGCTGGCTCGAAATCACCACATGTTACTAGTACCATATTACTTAAATTGTAAAATGTGTTATAAGTTTTATATAAAATTTCTTTATCAATTTTTGATATTGATTCCACGCTTCCTGCTATATCTATATTTATTGGATTATTTTTATACATTAATTTCATTGCATTCATATATACTTGCCAACTTGGTTCATCATCATACATCTTTATTTCTTGAGCTATTATTCCTTTTTCTTTTTCTACATTTTGATCTGTAAAATATGGATTTTGTACATAGTTCATAAGTTCATCTAATGCTTCATAAAAATGATCCGTTGCTTCAAATAAATACGCCGTATGATCATTTGTTGTATATGCATTTGCTTCTACACCTAATGCCGATAATACATCTAGACTATTTGTCCCATTTTCTTGTTCAAATAGCTTATGTTCTAAAAAATGTGCAACTCCATCTGGAATTGTTGTAGTTTCCTTTTCCCCTGGTACAACAAAAGTATTATCTATTGAACCAAATTTAGTTCCAAATATTACATATTTTTTTTGTATATCTTTTTTTGGAATTACAATAATTGTTAACCCATTTTCTAGTTTTTCAATATATGCTTTTTCCTTGACTTTTGAATTTTCTATTATTTGCATATTATTCTTCCTCCTTTCCGTGTTAAAAAATAGATTGTATGAATATTTATCCCTTTTGCAAGTTCTACGATTTGTTCTTTTGTTACATTTTTTACTTTATCTTCATATTCTTCAAAAGTCACATTGCTATTTGCCATTTCTTGACCAAAATAATAGGTAAGTTCTGTATCTTGTTCGTCTGGTATAAATTTTATTGTTGCAAGTATTGTTCTTTTTGCATTCTCTAATTCCTCACTAGTAAATTGACCATTTTTTATATCTTCTAATTGTTGTTTTATAATATTTAGTGCTTTTTCATAGTTTGTTATTTCTATTCCTACTCTTATAAATATATTGTTTATTCTTCTTATATAGTTTGAACTTGCTGTATAAGCTAGACTTGCTTTTTCTCTTACATTTTGGAATAGTTTAGAATTTGCTCCTCCTCCTAATATCATATTATATATTAATGCCGTATATTTTGACTCTTTACTTGTATCATCTATTGTTAAACCTATTACAAGTTTTCCTTGTGTTACATCCATTTCTTCCGTTATTTTGTTTTCGTTATCTATTTTTTGTATTGGCTCTATGTGAGTATTTGCTACTTTTCTTGGTTGTAATTTTTGGATATTGCTATTATCTTCTACTATTTTCTTTGTATTTTCTTTGTCTATTTTTCCTGATACAAAGATGTCTATTTTAGCCTGTTCTATCATAGTTTGATAATACTCATATAAATTTTTTCCATTTATTTTTTCTAAATCATCTGTATATCCAAATTTATATAATCCATATGGCTGATTTTTATACATTTCTTCTGTACAACGATCTAGAGCATATTTGGCTTTATTATCCTTTTTTCCCTCTATAATTTGTTTTAAATTTTGTTTTTCTGTTTTTACATATTCTTCTTTAAACCCGTCTTGTTCTATTAGTGGATTTAATACTATGTTTAATAATGTATCTATTGCTGTTTTTAATATCTCTTCTTTTTGTGGTAGAAATTCTTCTCCTATTGTTTCTAAATAAAATTTCATAATATGATTGTTTCCAATTTTATCTATTCCACAATCAAATGATGCTCCATACATACCTTCTAGTTTTTTACTTATTTCTTCGGTTGTAGGCATTGTTTGCGATCCTCTACGTAATACTGATGCTATTAATGCTTCTTTTGTTACTGTTTCTTTTGTTAGTGGTGTTGTTATAAATACAGATAATAAGTTGGTTTTAAATTTATTTGTATTGATTGTGTGAAGGTTTATTCCTTCTTTTATCTCCTGTTTTTGATAATTCATATTT
>CANQZT010000139.1 GCA_947628335.1 uncultured Clostridia bacterium
CAACTTCAAATAAACCTAGTGGTCCATTCCATACTATCGTTTTTGCATTTCTTAGTTCTTTTTTATATTCTTCTATAGTTGCAGGTCCTATATCAAATCCTTCCCAATCTGCTGGTATCTCATTACATTTTACAATTTTACTTTCTGTATCAGGAGTATTATCTTTTCCTACTTTAGTATCTACTGGTAACATAAATTTTACATTTTTCTGTTTTGCTTTTTCCATTAATTCTAATGCTAAATCTAATTTATCTAGCTCACATATAGAATTTCCAACTTCATATCCTTGTGCTTTAAAGAAAGTATATGCCATTGCACCTCCAATTATTAAAGTATCAACTTTTTCTAAAAGTGCATTTATTACTCCTATCTTATCAGAAACTTTTTTTCCTCCAAGAATAGCTATAAATGGTCTTTCTGCATTTTCTATAGCATTTCCCATAAAATCTATTTCTTTTTCAATTAAAAATCCACTTACTGCTGGTAAAAATTCTGCAACTCCTGCTGTTGATGCATGTGCTCTATGCGAAGTTCCAAATGCATCATTTACGTATATTTGAGCAAGTGACGCTAATTCTTTTGCAAATTCTGGATCATTTTTTTCTTCTCTTGCATCAAATCTTACATTTTCTAATAAAACTATTTCTCCTTCTTGCATATTTGACGTTAGTTGTTTTGCACTTTCTCCTATTATGTCATTTGCAAGCTTAACATCACATGATAATTGTTTTCTTAATTCTTCTGCGACAGGTGCTAAACTAAATTCTTTTTTTATTTCTCCTTTTGGTCTTCCTAGATGTGAACAAAGTATAATTTTTGCACCATGTTCTATTAAATATTTAATAGTTGGCAATGATGATACTATTCTTCTATTATCTGTAATATTTCCATTTTCATCTTGTGGCACATTAAAGTCACATCTTACTAATACTTTTTTCCCTTTTACATCAATATCCCTAACTGTTTTTTTATTCATAAACAATCCCTCCGTATTTTAGTAATTTTTTCCATTGTATATTATATCCTATTTCTTTTATGCAATACAATTGTATATCAAAAAAAGTTACTTTTCAAGTATTATTTTTTATGTTATTTATTAAATAAGTCTAGTGGATTTATATACTCGCCATCTATTCTAACGCCTAGATGCATATGACAGCCAGTCGTTGCACCATTAGTTGGATTTCCTTGTGCATCTTTATATTTATTACCTAAAACTCCATAAACGTTTTTTGGTCCAACATTTGCAATATGTTCACCTTTTACTACTTCGTCTCCCACTTTAACAAGAAAATTAGGACTAACATGACAATATGTTATTTTCATATTCTGTTTTGACAATGTAATTGTATATCCACCACCTCCTAGAAATGCGGCAAATGTAATTTTACCATCACAAATAGCATATAAATTTGTTCCTTCTGGTGCCCCTACATCAATTCCTTTATGAAACGAGGATGCCCCTTTAGTTGGTGAATTTCTTTTTCCGAATGGAGATGTTATACCGAGTATATCCCGGAATTGGCCATATATATTCTGCATCATCATCTAATATTAATATATCTGAATATTCTTTGAATGCTTGTGGATAAATATAATATACTGGTATTAAAAAAAAGGAAATGCAAATAATAAGAATAAAAATAAAAGAAAAACTATATAAACTTGTACGAAAAAAACTATTCATAATACTACCTCCTAAGTTGCCCAATTTTTTTCGTTCCTAAATTGTTCCCCCTTGATTATTATGTTTCATATTATAAAATAAGCACATAAAAAAGTCAAGAAAATGTATTGTAAAAATGACTACAATATTGTATAATAAAAATGTACTATTTTATGGGGGTGTAATTGGCTTTCGACAGCAAATTAGCAGTATAAATAGCGAGCAGTGGATTCTCGTTACCACTTAAAAAAACGGGAAATTAAATATAAACGCTAGAAATAACGAAGTAGCATTAGCTGCCTAAGTTGCAGCTACGTTTCTATAAAAAGGCCTACGGTTTTATAGAGGCACCAAATTAGTAGGAAACAAAACTATTTCTTGCTTCAAAAATAGTGGGTAATTAGAAGCTACCAATAAAATAGACTTGTTTGCTCATTTATTTTGTTGGGAATTTTAAGAGCAAACTGCGCTCGGAGAATTTTATATGAAAGATTTGTTGGACAGGAGTTCGACTCTCCTCACCTCCACCAAAAACTTATTTATTCGGATTTTTTAGTATCGTTTAACTTTAAAATCACTTCTTTTCTTACAATGTTCGTATAATTAGTAATAAAATTCGGAGGTAAAAATGCAAGATAAAATAAAAGAATTATACCAAAAATTATATAATGAAAATATTGAATTATTAAATGAAAAAAAATTAGAAGCAAAGGAAGAAAAAAATAGTAATACAGTTTCTATTACTAACTCTATAGTATCACATAGTTTATTAAAAATTGCTATCGAAATAATAAGTTTTATATTGCTCTTCTTAATGATAAAATTTATGATTAGTGATATGACATCCGATTATCGTCCCGGTAAATCTTCTTTATCATTTATGTTTTATGTTTTAATCCCTTTATCCATAATAATTACCGTTATATCATTTATATATAAGGTAGTAATAAGACCTAGAAAAACAATACAAGAAAATTATTGGATACAACATTCTACAATAAACAAAGAAGAATACAACGACATATTTTGTGAAAGAATCTGTAAGCCAATAATTGAATATTTAATTCCTGATAGCAAGTATGAGCATAGTCAAGGTATATCAAAAGACTTTTATGAAGGTATGGGATTTTCAAATAGCCATGAAACTTATTCCTCAACAGATAATATTGTACTATATAATAATGCAAATTTAAGTATGTCTAAAGTGCATACTAAGTTTAAAAATGATGGTGCTGACGGTTATTGGTATACTACATTATTTTGTGGATTAGCAAGTATTCAAACACTTACTTTTAATATGATGTTATCTATAAAAATACGTAATAAGAAATTAGATAGTTTAAAATTAAAAAATACAATAAGACTATCTAATGAAGAATTTAATAAGTATTATGAAATAGAAACAGATCATCCCGAATTACTAAATAAATATCTTACAGATAAAATGTTAACTTATTTTATTGAATTAGCACAAAATAATATAAATCTAGAAATAAATATTTTTGATAATAAGATTTGTACTAGATTACACGATAAAAATTTTTTAGAGTTCAATATAAATAACAAAGATAATGAAGAAAATATTATTAACAGTTGTAATTCTATTAAAGCAATAATAAATACAAATAATTTTATTGTTAATGAACTTAAATCTAATAATATCTTTTAACCCAAAAAGAGAAACATTAGCTTATTTAACGTTTCTCTTTTCTCATATATTTTACATATCATCGTCATTTATTTTTTCATTTTTTAAAATTTTATTTATATCTTCCTTTAATTGAAGTATATCATTATTTATTATATACCATATACTTTTCAAATTTATTCCTTCATAATCATGCACAATCCTATTTCTTAAACCTCTTATCATGTTCCATTCAATATATGAATATTTTTTCATTGTTTCATTTGATAAATTTTTTACAAGTTCCCCTATTTGACTAATAGAAAATATTGTAGCCTCTACTGTTTTTTCATCTTTGCAAAATTTTTCAAAATCATAACCCTTAGTATATCTGATAGATTTTTCTATATATTCTATCATTTTGGTTAAAGCTATATACTCTTTATTTTTCATATACTATTACTCCTGTCTTTTTTATTTCTTTATCTATTTTTGAATTTTCTATTATTTCTGATTTTTCA
>CANQZT010000140.1 GCA_947628335.1 uncultured Clostridia bacterium
CTAATGCCCAAACTTCCATTTCTCCAAAACGTTGTCCTCCGAATTGTGCTTTTCCTCCTAGTGGTTGTTGTGTTACTAGTGAATATGGACCCGTTGAACGAGCATGTATTTTATCATCTACTAAGTGGTGTAACTTTAACATATACATTACACCGACTGTAACTGGGTGATCAAATTTTTCTCCTGTTCGTCCGTCATATAATGTTGTTTTTCCGTCTGTTGTTCTTCCAGCTTTTTCTAATAACTCAGATATTTCATATTCTTTTGCACCGTCAAATACTGGTGTTGCAACTTTCCATCCTAATTCACGTGCTGCAGCTCCTAAGTGTACTTCAAGCACTTGACCTAAGTTCATACGTGATGGTACACCAAGTGGATTTAATACTATATCTACAGGTGTTCCATCTGGCATAAATGGCATATCTTCAACTGGTAATATTCTTGATACAACACCTTTATTTCCATGACGTCCTGCCATTTTATCTCCTACTGATATTTTTCTTTTTTGTGCTATATAACAACGTATTACTTGGTTAACTCCAGGTGCTAGTTCATCTGAGTTGTCTCTTGTGAATATTTTTATATCAACTATTGTACCTTCTTCTCCATGTGGTACTCTTAGTGATGTATCTCTTACTTCTCTTGCTTTTTCACCAAATATTGCACGAAGAAGTCTTTCCTCTGCTGTTAATTCTGTTTCTCCTTTTGGAGTTACTTTTCCTACTAATATATCTCCTGGTCTTACTTCTGCTCCTATACGTATAATTCCGTTTTCATCTAAGTCTTTTAAACTGTCTTCTCCTACATTTGGTATATCTCTTGTAATTTCTTCTGGTCCCAATTTTGTATCTCTACATTCACAATCGTATTCTTCAATGTGGATTGATGTATATACGTCTTCTCTTACAAGTCTTTCACTAATTAATACAGCATCCTCATAGTTGTATCCTTCCCAAGTTGCAAATGCTATTAATACATTTCTACCAAGTGCCATTTCTCCTTTATCTGTTGATGGCCCATCTGCAATTACATCTCCTGCTTTTACTTTTTCTCCTCTTACTACGATTGGTCTTTGATTTATACATGTTCCACCATTTGTTCTTTTGAATTTTTGAAGTTTATATTTTTCTATTTCTCCTTTATCTGTTTTTAAAATTATTTCATTTCCTGTTACTTTCTGAATTGTTCCGTTTGATTTTGCAATTTGCATTATTCCAGAGTCTTTTGCTGCTCTATATTCAATTCCTGTTCCAACTATTGGAGATTCAGTTGTAAGTAATGGAACGGCTTGACGTTGCATGTTGGCTCCCATTAATGCACGGTGAGCATCATCATGCTCTAAGAATGGTATCATTGCTGCACCAACAGATACTAATTGTTTTGGTGATACATCTACATAGTCTACTTGCTCTGGTGAAACTTCTTCTATATCATCTAAATATCTAACTTTTACTTTCTTATTTATGAAATTTCCTTCTTCATCTAGTGGTTCTGAAGCTTGGGCAATTCTTGTTCCATCTTCATTATCTGCACTTAGGTATACAACTTTATCTGTTACTTTATTTGTCTCTTTATCTACTACTCTATATGGTGTTTCTACAAATCCATATTCATTGATTATTGCAAATGATGATAACGCAGATATTAGTCCTATGTTCGGACCTTCTGGTGATTCTATTGGACATAATCTTCCATAGTGTGTGTAGTGTACGTCTCTTACTTCGAATCCTGCTCTTTCTCTTGATAGTCCTCCTGGTCCTAATGCAGATATTCTTCTTTTATGAGTTAGTTCTGATAGTGGGTTTGTTTGATCCATAAATTGTGATAGTTGTGAACTTCCAAAGAATTCTTTTATTGATGATGTTATTGGTTTTGTATTTATTAATGTTTGTGGTGTTACAACATCTAAATCTTGTATTGTCATTCTTTCTCTTACAACTCTTTCAAGTCTTGTTAATCCTATTCTAAATTGATTTTGTAATAGTTCTCCAACTGAACGTATACGTCTATTTCCTAAGTGATCTATATCATCGACTTTTCCTAATCCATATTGTAGTGTTAAAACATAATTAACTGATGCTAATATATCTTCTGTTGTAATGTGTTTTGGTACTAATTCATCTTGTCTTTCTATTATGACTTTTTCTAAATCTTTTTTCTGAGTGTTTTCAAGTATAGATTTTAATACTTCATAGTTTACATATTCTTTTATTTCTATTTTTTTCAAGTCAACATATTCATTTATATCTACCGTTCCATTACCTATTACTCTTACGTTTTTATCTTCTATTTTTACATCTACTACATTTATTCCTATATTTTGAATTTCTTGTGCTTGTTGTTTTGTAATTATATTTCCTGCTTCTACAATTACTTCGCCAGTTTCTGCATTTATAATATCTGTTGCTGATATTTGATTTGCAATTCTTGCTGAAAGTGCTAATTTTTTATTGAATTTATATCTACCTACTTTTGCTAAATCATATCTTCTGTTATCGAAGAACAAACCATTAAATAGACTTCTTGCTGCTTCTACTGAAGGTAGCTCTCCTGGTCTTAATTTTTTATAAATTTCTATTAAAGCTTCATCTTGTGTTTTTATTGAATCTTTGTTGATTGTTGCAATTATTTTATCTTCTTCTCCAAAGAAATCAATTATTTGTTGATCTGTTAATAAACCAATTGCTCTTAATAATGATGTTACTGGTAGTTTTCTTGTTCTATCAACTCTTACGTAGAAAATATCATTTGCATCTGTTTCATATTCAATCCATGCTCCACGAATTGGCATAACCGTTGATGTGAATATTTTTTTCCCTGTTTTATCATAGTCTTGTGCATAATAACATCCTGGTGAACGTACTAATTGACTTACGACAACTCTTTCTGCTCCATTTATAACAAATGTTCCACTATCTGTCATTAGTGGGAAATCACCTAAATAAATCTCTTGCTCTTTTATTTCTCCTGTATCTCTGTTTATTAAACGTACCTTTACATGTAATCTTGTTGAATATGTTGCATCTCTTTCTTTTGCTTCTTCTAAAGAGTATTTTGTTTCTTTTTCCATGTAATAGTCAAAGAATTCTAATACTAAGTTTCCACTATAGTCTACTATTGGAGATATATCTTTTAATACTTCTCCTAGACCTTCTTTTACAAACCAGTTATATGAATCCTTTTGTACTTGTATTAGGTTTGGCATTTCAATACTATCTTCTGTTTTCGCAAATGTTTTTCTTATGCATTTTTCGTGTTTGATATCTTTTACCAAAAAAATCACCTCTATATTAAATTTTAAGCAGAAAATTAAGATTTAAATTGCATTTTTTCAATGCTTTTTAGGATAAAATTATATTTAAATAGAAGTCCTTCTTAAATTAAGCTTCCCATAACTTAAGTTTCGATGTTCCTGCTAATTCATCTATCTTAGGCATGTTATTTCTTAATTTAATTCCTCTTCTTTTAAATTTTTATGATAATTACAAAATTACGACAACAAAAAGGCTTGTTGGTAAAATTTCTTTTTTACCAACTTACCTTTTATAATTTATATTAACTTCTTGTTATTCTTGGCTTTCTAATTTTTACCACCCTTACTTATTTTGGTTTCATAACAAGTATCTCGTAATTTACCTCTTTATAATATACCATGCTTCCTATGGCTTGTCAAGTTTTTACAGATTTTTTTAGCAATT
>CANQZT010000141.1 GCA_947628335.1 uncultured Clostridia bacterium
GCTAAAATTGGGGCTCCTGCTGTAATTTTTCCTATTACGGGTACTTCTACCATTTCTTTTCCAGAATAAAATTCTTTCATTGACAATTGATCTTTATCTTCTCCTGCTCCACCTTTTAAAAGCTTTAAAGTTCTACCTTTTTGCGATTCTTTCTTAATATATCCTTTTTGTTCTAGTTTTGCTAAATACCCATGAACAGTTGCTGTAGATTTTAATCCTACTGCTTTACCGATTTCTCTTACAGATGGTGGATAACTATTTAAAGCTATTTGTTTTTCAATAAATTTTAAAATTGCTTTTTCTCTTTTATTTAGTTCATTTGAATCACTTTTTTTCATTCTTCAAATCACTCCCTCTTTTATATTCGTCATTATGGTATCATAAATAAAAAAAAAAGTCAAACAAAAGTTTGAACTTTTTTTAATTACTCCACTCAAATTCCCAATCTACAAATATTACACTGTCTCCATCTTTTATTCCCATTTTCTTTAGTTTATCTTCAATTCCTAATTCTCTAATACATTTTTGGAAATAATACATAGATTCATTATCATTTACATTTATTCTTCCTAATAATCTTTCTGCAGCAGGTCCTTTTATTACATAATCCTTTCCTTCCTTAGTAATTGTATAATCATTTTTATCCTCTGATAATGTATAAACAATTCTATCTTCTACCTCTACTAATTCTTCTTTAGGTAATTGTTTTAATACTTCTGTTACCCTATTCATTAATTCATCAATTCCAGCACCTGTTGCAGCAGACACTTTATATATTTCTATGCCTTCATTTTTTGCAAACTCTTCTAGCTCTTGGTATAATCCTTCATCTTGCATTATATCCGTTTTATTAGCAACAATTATTTGTTTTCTATTACTCAATTTTTCGCTGTAATTTTTCAATTCTTCATTAATTGTATGAAAATCTTCTATAGGTTTTCTTCCTTCACTTCCAGATACATCTATTACATGCAATAACAATCTAGTTCTTTCAATATGTCTTAAGAATTGAATTCCTAACCCAATACCTTCACTTGCTCCTTCTATAATTCCCGGAATATCAGCAATTACAAAACTATCTCCATAAATTGATTTCACTACTCCTAAATTTGGAATAATTGTAGTAAAATGATAATCTGCAATTTTAGGTTTAGCAGATGTCACCATAGATAAGAATGTTGATTTACCTACATTTGGAAATCCTATTAATCCAACATCTGCAAGAAGTTTTAGTTCCAATATCAATTCTTTTTCTAATCCTTTTTCACCATCTTGTGAAAAACGAGGTGCTTGACGAGTAGAGGTAGCAAAATGAACATTGCCTTTTCCTCCTCTTCCACCTTCTAATATCAACTCCTTTTGATTTTCCTTTGATAAATCTGCTACAACTCTTCCGGTTTCGGCATCTTTAATAATTGTTCCAATAGGCACACCTATATATAAATCTTGTCCTTTTTTTCCATAACAATTATTGCCACTACCATCTTCCCCATTTTCAGCCTTAAAATTCTTTTTGAATCTAAAATCAAGTAATGTGTTCATATCTTTATCAACTACAAAATAGATGCTTCCACCTTTTCCTCCATCTCCACCATCAGGTCCACCTGCTGCCACATATTTTTCACGTCGGAAAGTTGCTGCACCATTTCCTCCATTACCTGATTTTACTGTTATTTTTGCATAATCTGTAAACATACTAATCTCCTTCTAGTAATCTAATTTCATTGCTTTTTTTACTTTTTCCATAGTTTTTTTAGCTTCTAACTGAGCTTTTTTTGTACCTTCCATTAAAATTTCTTTTACTACTTCTGGTCTTTCTTCATAATATTTTCTTTTTTCTCTTATTGGTTTTAATTTTCTATTAATATTTTCTATTAACTGTTTCTTACATGTAACACAACCTCTTTTACCATCTCTACATTCTTGACAAATGTTTTCTACTTCACTTTGTGAAAATAAATTATGGTAATATGCCACCATGCATATATTAGGATTTCCAGGATCATCTTTTTTTATTCTTGCAGGATCTGTTACCGCATTCATTACTTTTTCCGAAATTTCTTTTTCTGAATCTGCAAGGTAAATCGCATTGCCTAGTGATTTTCCCATCTTTTCGTTCCCATCTAGGCCTTTTATTCTCTTATTTTCACCTAAATAAGCATTTGGTTCTCTTAAAGTTTCGCCATAAATACTATTAAATTTTCTTACGATTTCTCTACATTGTTCAATTAATGGTAGCTGATCTTCTCCTACTGGTATAATATTTGCATCAAATGCAGTTATATCTGCTGCTTGACTTACAGGATAACCTAAAAATCCATATGTTACACTTTCTCCAAATAATTCTCTTTTTTGTGCAATTTCGGTCTTTACAGTAGGATTTCGCTGAAGTCTTGCAATAGTAACTAAATTAGAATAAAAAACTGTAAGTTCTGCAATTTCAGGTATCATAGATTGTAGAAAAAAAGTTACCTTATTAGGATTAATTCCTACAGCTAACTGGTCCATTAATACCTCATTAACATTCTTTTTTACTTTTTCTGGATTGTTGAAATTATCCGTTAACGCTTGGACATCAGCAACTTCTATATATGCTTCATATTCATCTTGAAGTTTTACCCTATTTTGCAATGACCCAAAATAATGTCCAATATGTAATTTTCCGAGTTGGTCTATCTCCTGTTAAAATTCTTTTTGCTTCTTCCTTTTTTTCCATAGAAATTTCTCCTTCCTTTACAACTTTAAAAACAAGTATTATTATACTCTTTTTTTATAAAAAAGACAACTCCATATTTGGAGTTGTCCTCTATACATCTTTAAGCTTTTTCTACAACTTCTTCAACTGGATAAACGCTAACCTTTTTCTTGTCCTTACCCAATCTTTCAAATTTTACATTTCCATCAACTAATGCATATAATGTATCATCTTTTCCAATTCCTACATTAGTTCCTGGGTGAATATGAGTTCCTCTTTGTCTCATTAAAATATTTCCAGCTAAAACAAATTGTCCGTCAGCTCTTTTTACACCAAGACGCTTTGACTCACTGTCTCTACCATTCTTAACACTACCTTGACCTTTCTTATGAGCCATTCTAATTCACTCCTTTCTCCAATATGTTGTTATATCGCAATACATATTACTATCTAAATTTAAGCTTTTACTTCTTCTGCTTTTGGTTCTTTTTTTGTTTCTGTTTTTGCTTCTGCCTTTTTAGCAGTTGGTTTCTTTATAGAAGTAATTTCAACTTTTGTATATGGTTGTCTATGTCCTTGTTTTCTTCTATAATTCTTTTTTGGTTTATATTTGAAAACAATAATTTTTTTACCCTTTCCGTGTGAAACAACCTTTCCTTCTACTTTAATTCCTTTTACATAAGGAGCTCCTACTTCAATTTTTTCTCCGTCAGATACTAAAACAACATTATCAAATGTAACTTTTTTTCCAACTTCTGCATCTAACTTTTCAAAAAATACAACGTCTCCTTCTGCTACTTTATACTGTTTTCCACAGCTTTCAATTATTGCGTACATTTATGTACACCTCCCTTATTTGTATACTCGCTAATCCCAACATTTAGGTAGTTAATATAAATTTAACATTTAAGGAACCTTAATTAAGCGGATTACAGTACATTATTCTACCATAATATTCTAATTTTGTCAAACATATAGCCAAAAAAA
>CANQZT010000142.1 GCA_947628335.1 uncultured Clostridia bacterium
GTGCACCTACATCAGTTCCACTATGTAATTTATATGCACCAGTAATTGGGTGAGTTCTCATTCCAAAGTGAGATGTTATTGTTGTGTAACCTGGTATTGGCCAAGTAAACATACCAGTTGGAACTAAACCTTTACCATCAACCACTATATTAGATGAAGAAGTTTGTTGTAACCAGTCTAAATTTTCCTTTCCATCATAATAACCATTTGCTGCTTGAATAACTATTTGGACATCTTTATCTATATCACTATCTCTAATATGTAAGGTATTTTTTAAATATTTTTTTAGCCTAGCATATTCTTCGCCAATTAATTCTTCACTATCAAATACTTTTTTTGTAGTTTTAGTGTTACCTGTTTCTATAGTTGAATCTTTATAATGATATTTATAATGTCCCATAATAGTATCACTTTCAACTAAAAAGTAAGCTGTTTCTTCTGTTGTAGATATTGTTTCATTTCCATTTTCATCTTTTGTTATTGTTTCTATTTTTACTGACATTTTTTCATATTTAAATGTACTTTCAAAACTTTTTGAAACTTCATTTAATAATTTTTCATTTATATCGGTATTATTTGTCATATTATGAAATGCCATAATGCTATATAAATGAGACCATTGTATTTCTTTATCAATTTCTCTATTATCCATGTCAAGAAGATATTTAGTAAGTTCATTATCTTTGTAGTTATGGCAAGTATTTAAATATTCAGCTTTTTCTATACATTTTGTTCTTAATTCTTGTTTAGCCTCTGGCATAGAAAAAGTATCAGCTTGAACTTCTTGAATAAATACGGCATCTATAATTGAACATATTGAGAAAAAAAGAAGTCCTATAATTACAATAAATGGAATAAAAGGACTAATTATTCTAAAAATAATCTTTTTTAATCTTTTTTGATTTTTTTTACTCTTAATTAAACTCATCTTTATCACCTGATTTCATATTATCAGTAGGTTTAATATCTTCTTTCACATATTCTGTATATTGAAAATTATTTTTTACATTCTTTTTATTATCAGAGTGTTTTAATTTATCAAAATTTCCTTCAGCCATACTTGCACCAATATTAAGATAAGTTTTGGTAGCATTGAATCCAGTTTTTGCAACTTTGGCAATAACAGATTTAGAGTTTTCATTATTAATTTGACTATTACTATTATTATTTACTGTATTATTTGAAGTAGGTATTGATATTTTATTAGTTATTTTTTCTTTAGGTAGAACAGTTCTTATTGGATTTATATTTCCGTTATAATCTTTTTCTGGACTTAAGTTCATGCTAGGATTTATAATTGTTTTAGCTCTAGTAACTAATCCTTTTAAACCTCCATTAGAATTATTATTAGAATTTCCGTTTTTTATATTTGATGATGGAGAATTAAATTGTTCTTTTATTGCACCTATACTAAATCCGAGCATAGTACCCATGCCCAAAACTCTATTTGCCATCATTTCATTATCCATACCGGCAATTCTTGAAGTTAAATTTTGTAGACAATTCATTAAAGTATCTGCAAGAGGAAGAATCATCATGGCCCATATTAAGGATACTGCCCATCCACCTCCGAGAAGGTAAGAATGCAAGATATATAAGGAATAAGAAACAATAAATAAATTGCATAAATATATTCATTATTATTTGTCCCATCCAGATACTAGCTGCAGTTACATTTTTATTTATAATCCATAAAGCACATGCTATAGGTGTAAAAATAGTAAAGATAATTAAAGTAAATTGCCTAACAATAAATTTTATATTAAGTTTTACGAAAAGATAAATAAACATAGCAATTACTAAAGCTGTTGCTATTGCATTACCTGTTTTTATACTTGTTAACATACCATTCCCAAGCAAATTATCCAAAGAACCATGTGAAGCAGTTACTAATAAATGCACACAACTATTATTAATAAATATTAAAAATTTAATAAACATTGGTGCAAGAGCTATCCCTAAACCTCCCAAAAGAAGTCTCATCAGACTTTCTTTTGCTTCATTTTTTCTTATAGTGTTATTCCCAGCACATATTATTTTATAAGATAAAATAATTACTGCAATTAATATTAAACTTCCAGAAATAATTGCAAAAATTTTATACCAGTTCATCGTTTTACTCCAAAGTTCAGATGTAAATGGTGAAAGGGAATCATCTTCGGTATTATTGAAAATTAAAGTATCATAGTTTTTAAAACCTACATTTAAATCTTTACTAGTTGTAAAGTCAAGTACTGTTTGAGCTATGCCGACCAATGCATTCTGCAATTATTTTTTCAAACAAAGAACCATCTTCTTTTTCTATTTGATCTTTAAAATTTACATCAGCACAAAAGGAAATAGGAGATAGTAAAAATATAATAGTAATCGTAACTATAAAGGTTTTCAATATGTTTTTTATATTCAAATGATTGCCTCCTATGAAGGACAACAAATTTTTTAAATTTCACTATATTATTTTTAAGTAAATACAAATTCTTTTTCAAAATCTGTAATAATAAATTTTATTGCTGTAACACTATTATTAAGACTAACTACACATTCACCCGGACTAGCAGTAATTAGAAAATTTTTTGTACCTTCTGATAAATTAAAAAAGTTTACTATGTCATCTACACTACCAGGACTTTGCTTGAACAAATATCTTGTAGAACATATATTTATAATAGTTTTACCGTTCTTCACTATTTAAAAATTCATCTATAAATTGACTGCCAATAAATAAAGGTACATTATATTTACGACCGTCTTCTTGCAACATTAACTAAAAATTCGGCAGATTCTTGATATTTTAGGAATAACCAAGCTTCATCACATACAATTATTTTTTTCTTTTCTTTATTTTTTAGTACAAATTTTTGCCATACCCAAGTAAGAATAACAAACGAAGCATATAACTTTGTAAATTCATCTTTTATTTCTGACATATCAAAATTAATAATATCTGAATCAGATGTAATCTTACTTTCACAGTCAAAAATACCTAAAGAATTACCTTTTAAAAAAGGAACTAACAATTCTGCTAGTTCAGGACATTTTTTCCTTTCTTTTAGTTTTCTTTGAAAGTCTGATAAAGTAGGCATTTTTTTGCGTACTTTTCCAACCGTATATTTACCGTTATCAAGTTTTCCATTACTTTTTTCATAAAGAGAGTTAACATCAGTTGTAATCTTTCTTTCAGAATATAGTTCATTGACTATGACTTCAATTTCTGTAATTTCAGTAGCATTTAATGTTCTACACATATAATTTCTACAAATTGTTGCAAGTAAAGTTCTTATTTCTGCTATTTTATCTAAAATATTTAAAAATTGCATATTTCCTTTAGTATCAGGTTCTAATTCAAACGGATTTATTCCTGCAGATTTACCTTGTTCAATTTTTATTACTTTTCCGCCTAATTTTCTACATAAATTATTATATTCGCCTTCTACATCTATAAAAAAAGCTCCTGCACCTGTTGTTACAATATTTCTAGCCGTTAATGTTTTTAGTGCGACACTTTTTCCACCTCCAGAAGTACCACATATAAAAGTATGAGGATTAGGAAGAGTAGGAGGACCTATGAATGTATCTATGTATACGGGTGCGTTTGTATATATATTTCTACCTATAAATATACCACTATCATGACTTAAGCCAGGATTAGAAATAGGAATTAAAGTAGCTA
>CANQZT010000143.1 GCA_947628335.1 uncultured Clostridia bacterium
CTTGTTGCCCTTGTTTGCTTATCCAATTTCCATCACTATAAGTTCCATCTAATAAAGCACTCAATTCTTGTGTAATCGCTCCCCCACTTGTACTTTCTGAACCGTATCCTGTTACTCCATACACTACATCATCTTGTGTAGTTGCTTTTATCTTGTTAATACCAATTTCATTAGCACTAGTACCATATCTACTCCATGATAAATATGCCACTGCTCCCCATTCACTATTTTTTATTAAATGACTATCTACTGCACTTGCACTAAATCCGTATGGATTTTTTTCATCTGTTAAAGCTTTACATAGCTGATAACTATCTCCTATTGATATATTATTAAACGATGGTCTGTTTGCTTTAAATTCTGGATATTTTATTTTCGTTGCAGTAGATATATCCGATTTTTGATAAAAATTACTACTTGGTGCAGTTGTGTATTTTACATTTGAATCTATTGCCGAGTTAGGTTTGTCTGCTTCTCCTGCATATCCTGCCTCAAACTTTGCCATCCAAAATCCTGTTATTTCTGCATCCCATTCTCCATTTGGATACCCATCTGCACTTCCATCACAAAACGCTGGATGCACTATATATTTTTCTTCGCCTCCTATTTTTCCATCTTGATCAAAATTTTCACCTTTTACATCTTTTGCTCTTACTATCGTTTTAGTAGTATCTTCTGCTGAATCACTTGTTCCTTTTAAAAATACTATCTCTATTGTTCCTCCTTTTGATTTGTCTATCGCTCCGATTTTCTAATGTACCTGTATCTGTATACTTTATCTTATACGCATATCTTGGTATCCATACCCATAAACTTCCATCTTCACTTTGTGCATTTGCCCATTTCTGATGCTCATAATCATACCAATTATTATCATATTGACTTACCTTAGTTATCTCTCCATTATCACCTATTATTACTGGTGTTAATCCATCTGCAATTTGTGGTGCATTTACTTTTTTATTTGCATTCCACCCTGTTCCTAATATATTTATTGCATCATTTATCTCTTGATCATATGCATCTAATTCTGCTAGTTCCTTATTTTGTGCATTTGTATAATTCTTTACTGCTTTCTGGGCTGTTGTAAATATTCCTCTTTCTCCTATGCTCAAATTAATTGTTACTCCTGCTAGTATTAATAGCACTATTATTGTTATTACTAATGCTATTAGTGTTATACCTTTTTGTTTTCTTCTTGAAACATCTTCCATTTTCTTTTGTTCCTCCTTATCCTTTCTTTTCTTGCTTCATTTTATTTTAGCCTCTTTTTCTTTTCAACAAAATAGATGGATGTTTCTTATCATTTATCTACATAAATCGTATAATAGACAAAAATTAGAGGAGTATTTTATTAAAACTCCTCTAATTTTTGTCTTTCTTTTGCAACTTTTACTAAAGCTTTAAACAATGGTGCAGGACGATTTGGTCTTGATTTGAATTCTGGATGAAATTGACCTGCTATAAAGAATGGATGTGATGGGATTTCTACTATTTCTACTAATCGACCATCTGGTGATGTGCCCGAGCAAATCATTCCAGCTTGTTCTATTCGCTCTTTATATTCATTGTTAAACTCATAACGATGTCTATGTCTTTCAGATATTTCTGTTTTTTCATATATATTATGAGCTAGTGTGTTTTCTTTTATTTTACAAGGATATGCTCCTAATCTCATTGTTCCACCTTTTCTATCTATTCCGATTTGATCATCCATAATATGTATAACTGGATTTTTGCATATTTCATCAAATTCTGCTGAATTTGCATCGTTAATTCCTAATACATCTCTTGCAAATTCTACAACTGCCATCTGCATACCTAAACAAATTCCTAAAAATGGTATGTTATTTTCTCTTGCGTATCGTATTGTTTGAATTTTCCCTTCTATTCCTCTATTTCCAAATCCACCTGGTACAATAATTCCATCTAGCCCTTGCAATATTTCACTTGCATTTTCTTTTGTTACCGTTTCAGAATCAATAAATTTTATCTTAGTTTTTATATTATTTGAAAAGCCAGCATGTGTAATACTTTCTGCAACAGAAAGATATGAATCTTCTAATTGTATGTATTTTCCAACAATTGCTATTGTTACAAATTTGTTTTTATCTATTTCTCGAACATTCTTAATCATTTCTTCCCATTCTTTATTGTCTGGCTCCTTATTATCTAACTGTAGTTTTTCACAAACTTCTCTAGCTAGACCTACTTCTTCTAACATTAGTGGCACAGCATACAAACAATCTGCTGTTTTATTTGGAATTACACTTGAACTTCTTACATTGCAAAATAGTGCTAGCTTTTCTTTTACGCTATCTGGTATATCTGTTTCTGTTCTGCAAACTAATATATCTGGCTTTATACCTAAACTTTGTAATTCTTTTACAGAATGTTGTGTTGGCTTTGATTTTATTTCATTTGAACCATATATATATGGTAATAATGTAACATGAATATATACAACATCATCTGGATTTTTTTCAAGGCCTATTTGTCTTATTGCTTCTAAAAAAGGTAAACTCTCAATATCTCCTACTGTTCCACCTATTTCTGTAATAACCACATCTATATCCTCATTTTCAAAACTATAAACATTTTCTTTTATTTCATTTGTAATATGTGGAATTACTTGCACCGTCTTTCCTAAATAATCTCCTCGTCTTTCTTTATTTATTACATTTGAATAAATCCTACCTGTAGTAATACTTGAATTTTTAGTTAAATTTTCATCAACAAATCTTTCATAATGCCCTAAATCTAAATCTGTTTCTGCTCCATCATCTGTAACAAAAACTTCTCCATGTTCAAAAGGACTCATAGTTCCTGGATCTATGTTAATATATGGATCAAACTTTTGTATTGTTACTTTATATCCTCTATTCTTAAGTAATCTTCCAAGAGATGCTGCTGTAATACCTTTACCAAGCCCTGATACAACTCCTCCTGTTACAAAAATATATTTTGTGTTCATTTTTCTCCTCCTACTATAATTAAAAAAATAGATTAATAAAAATACCTAAAAATTCGGTTTTTTTTTAATCTACTTTTTAATATATAAATATATTACCATTCTTAGCTCCAAAATGCAACATTTTTTGCAAAGAATTTTTCATTTACATAGTAGCTCAAATATGTTATAATACAATTCATACATAATATATGTTATGTATATGGGTAAAATTAAAGGAAGGAGGACAACATGGATATGCTAGCAAAAGTTATTAAGCAAGTTGATATTCCTAATAGCTATCCAGCCACAGTTAGACTAACTCTTAAAGCTGCAAGTCAAAAGCTACATGCCTATTTGCATAAGAGCCAGATTATAGCACTTTCAACTTATCTAGGGGTTAGTGTTAACTTACTTGAGCTTCGGTTCATTGAACTTCACACCGAAACTGGCCTTTTGGTTGCATCAATAAAAGGCAAAAGATGTGCATTTGTTTGTACTAAAATCACAAAATAGGCTGGAAAATTACCCACGCCACTTAGTCTAAAATGACTAAGTGGTTTTATTAAAATTTTTTTATTTTTTTTCAAAAACTTTAAAATAATATGGTTGTATATCTCCAACATATTGATCTAAATATAATACATTACCATCTAAATCTTGAATCTTTAAATTAGGAAAAGTCTTAATCATTTTCTCATCACTAAAATACTTATA
>CANQZT010000144.1 GCA_947628335.1 uncultured Clostridia bacterium
GGAAAAAAGAAAGTTAAGACCAAAAGAAAGAATATTAAAGACATAGAAGAAATTGTTAAAGATGCAAATACTTCTAATCTTATTGCAAGTAGACAAAAAAGTAAAGAATCATATGTTCAAAAAATAAATAATGCTTTAGCAAAAACTGAAGCTATAACAACAAGAGATATAGTAATTTTTACTCAAAACTTTTACTTACTAAAAAAAGCTAATTTTAATAATATTCATGCATTGCAAACTATTATAAGCAGTACAGAAAATTATTATTTAAAGGATATATTAGAAGATATATTAGCTGGAGTTGAAGCAGGAGAATATATGTATACTACAATGGAATATTATTCTGATGTTTTTCCATACATTTATATTAATATGATACGTGTTGGAGAATTATCAGGTTCGCTTACGAATTCTCTAGAACAGGCAGTAAAGTACTTAGATGATTCTGTAGATATTAATAAAAAGGTAAAGGATATCTTGGTTCCAAATACTATTACATTTATTTTGCTTATTGTTATGTTAGTAGTAGGAACTGTATTTGCAATACCAGCAATTCAGAATTTATTTGAAACAGTAGGAACCACAGAAACGTTACCAGCTGTAACATTATGGTTTAAGGATTTTATAGATAAAGTTATACAATATTGGTATGTACCAACAGCAATAATAATAGGAATTATTGCAGGAATTATTGCTTATATAAATACTCCAAAAGGAAAATATAATTTCCACTATTTTAAATATACAATGCCTATATTTGGAAAACTTATTTTCTCGTTGGAATTTTCAAGATTAATAAAAGCCATGCTACTTAACTTAAATAATGGTATGAGAATTCAAGAGGCAATTGAAGTAAGTAAAAACGTATCAAAGAACTATGTAATGCGTTCTATTATTGAAACATCTATTAATAATATATTAATAGGTCAATCATGGATTGATCCATTTGAAAAATCAGGATTGGCATCTCCTATGATTACAGAAATGTTAAAAATAGGTATGCAAACAGACTTAACTGAAATGATGGAGAAGTTAGTAGAGTATATGGAAATTGACATTAATAATACAATTGATAAGATTATGAAGGTTTTACCTCAAGTAATTTACAGTGTTGTTGGTGTAGTATTAATATTCTTCGTATTAGTTGTATTAGTTCCATGTATTCAAGTATATATGGGTACATTCTTATTCTCTGCTGCAGGATTTTAATATAAGTCATTAATGATCTACCATTAAATAACAACCAAAATTGAAATTAATTTTATTTCGATTTTGGTTGTTTGTGTAAAAAGTGCATGAGTAAGGAGGAGTAGTATGTATTTTGGAATAGATATAGGTGGAAGCCATGTAGGGATTGGATTGATAGATGATAAAAAGATAATTGCTAAAAAAGAAAGGGATTGGAAAAAAGAAGAAAAGACTAAAATAGAGATTATTATTTTAGAAACAATTGAAAATTTAATACAAGAACTATTACTTGAAAAAAATATAACTATGCAAAATATAGAGTATATAGGCATAGCGTTTCCAGCAAGTTTACGCAATCGGTCAGATTGGTATGTCTGTGAATTTAGGAATACAAGGTTTTAAATTAAAAAGTGATTTAGAGCAATACTTTAAAATACCAGTTTATATTAGAAATGACGCAAAATGTGCAGCGATTTATGAAAAGACATATGGAAGTTTGAAACCCTTTGAAAATGCTGTATTTCTTACGATAGGTACAGGAATTGGTGGAGCAGCATTTTATAAAAATGAATTATTAAAAAATTACGACACAGATATGTTTAAAATTGGTCATATAACTATTAATAAAGATGGCCCATTATGCAAGTGTGGCAGAAAAGGGTGCTTTGAAACTTATGCTTCAATTAGAGCTTTAAAAGCAATTATAATAAAAGAATATTCTATTGAAAAAGAAATGTCTGGTGTACAATTACGTGGTTTTATAAGAGAACATTTATATGATGAAAAAATGCAGAGTATACTAGATGAGTACATACAGAATTTTGGCATAGGATTATCTTCAATTATTAATATCATGGAACCAGAAGCTATAGCAATTGGTGGAAGTTTTGTGCATTATGAAGATATATTTTTAGAGAAACTAAAGAAAAAATTAGAAGAGAATAAGGAAAAAAATCATGATAGTTTGCCAAAAATATTTTTAGCATATGCACAAAATGATGCTGGTATCCTTGGTGCGACTATCATATAAAGGGGATAGGAAAAATGAATGAATCAAAAATTAGCAATAAAATACCAAAAAGCGATAGTACAACAGAATATATTAAGCAAATAAGGGAAGAAAATGAGAAAGAAAGACATATTTATGTTCCATATGGGACAGAATATGCAGATAAAACAAAAGTGAACTGTTATATGAAAGATAAAGTAAATGAACTTGTAATAGAATATCAAGTTCCTCGGAGAAATATCTCCAGAAGTGACCAGAAGGATAAGATTGATTATTGCAGAAAAACCAGCTGTATTAGGTGAATTTTCAAAAGCAGTATCAATAGTAAAGGATTTTTTAAAGAAAAGTACGGAATTTGCTACATTAGAAGCTCTAAATCCAGAAATATATGTTGCTAAATTAGAACAAATGGGTTGGACATTTTCGCAAGAAGGTATCGATTTTATGGGGGTTACAAAAACTCAGGGGATAGTTGAAATTGAGAAAACAAAATATGTTAGGGCAGAAGATGCTATGCTAGATGATGAGGAATTTCAACATGAAGAAAAATTACATGCAATGAGAGTTGATAAAGAGATAATAAAAAAATTTAAAAATTATGTAGTAGAAGCATATGAAAGTATACCTGAGAAAGATATTGAAGCTAAAGCGCATATTATTAAGAAAAAGGTAATGAAGTATGATTTTAATGAGAAATCTGGAGTGGAAAACAAAAATGATTTAGTAGGTTATGCTTTAACATCTCTTATACCTGTGCATGAGAAATCGGCAATTGTTCCACTTATGAGAAGAAGATTTTTAGGAACGTTAAGAGAAGTTCTTGATGAAATTCCAAAAGAGTATCAGGACCCTAAATTACAGGAAATGTTGCATCAATATTTAGATGTACGTGAAACAGCAATTGATGAAAAAGAAGAAAATAATGGAGAGTTACGCCCAAATTCAATTGTAGAATATGGTTTACACAGAATAATATCAGACTATAGAGATGTAGGAACAAGGAGATTGGATTTACGACAAAAAGTAGATAAAATATTAGAATTCCATAAAAAACAGGAAGAAGAAACAAGGTAATTGCAGATAAAAATTGGAAAAGAACGAATAGATGAAGTATATGATCCAGAGATTGCAATAAATAAAGCATTAGATATATACAGAAAAAATGCTAAAGAAATAAGAAAGTTAAATTAAATCGTCAAAAAAAGCTTTAAGAGAAAATCTTAAAGCTTTTTTTGAAACTTTGAATTTAGATAGTAAACTTTAAAATGTAGAGAAAAGGTCTCAAAGAAGCGAGAGTTGTTCACTGAAATTATATAGT
>CANQZT010000145.1 GCA_947628335.1 uncultured Clostridia bacterium
TATCCATGAGTTGCTCCACATGTAATAATTTCCAAAACGCCAATATCTTGGAAATGTTTGAATCCATTTATCAAGTTACATTCATAAACATCCTTAAAAATGTGTAAATCACTTGTATACCTATCTAAGTAATATTTAGATAATTTGTTTAGTCTTTCATCATATGAAGTACGAACAACTTCTTTTTGGCAAAGTTCAATATGTTTTTTTAGATATTTTATGTATCTTTTTTGTAACATTTTATTATCTAACATAGAAAGAAGTGGAGGGGTAAGTGACATAGTAATTCGAAAGTCAACTTTTTCATCTTCTAATTTTTTGAAGTTTGTAAGTAATGGAATATAGGTTTCAGAAATTGCTTCATATAACCATTCTTCTTCTAAATAATCCTCACTTTCAGGATGGTGTACGAAAGGTAAATGAGCATGTAAAACAAAGCTTACATATCCTTTTTTATTATTCATATTTGGTCTCCTTTACGAATATTACTTTTTTTAAATATAGAAGATGGGTTAGCAGGTTCAGAAATAACTTCTGAAAATAGCTCATCTTTGTATAGTTGCTTATATAAGTCATATACATTATATATTGTTTGAATATGCTTATAATTAGATAAGGAACTAAAATCTTTAACATAAGTAGAACCATTTTTTGTATTTTTATAAACTACATTAGGATTAAATTTCTCAAATAAAATATGATTATTAGGTGCATCCATTTTATTTGAAGAAGAAACATAAATATAACCCTCTTGTATATTAGATATATAAGGTAAAGGACGTCTACCAAGTTCAATAGAATATTTACAATTAGCATCATTAATGTGTAAATACCAACTATTTGCAAAATCATTAATTTCAACTTCAAAAGAATAATTCATAGTCTCATTATGAATTATCAAAACAGGTTTAGTTTTAGAAAAAAAATCATCTCCATAATGATTTTCAAAAGCTTTTCTATCATCATCAGAAATATCCCAATAAACAAATAACATTTTTGGAGTTTGAGCAAGTATTTTTACAATTGTTTGATTATATCGATATGGCAAATCGTAATATTCCATAATAGAAACTTTTTTAGTATCCGATTTTTTAGAAGCCTTCTTTTTTGTGGTGGAAACTTTTGCAACAGATGATTTTTTAGTAGTTGTTTTTTTTGTAGAGCTTTTTGATTTTTTTGCAGTTGCTTTCTTTTCGTCTTTTTTATTAGTTTCTGTTGAAACTTTAGTTGTTTTTTTGTTAACTTTTGAAGTTGTATCTTTTTTGGTAGACCTTTTAGTAGTAGTTTTTTTTGTAGTAGATTTTGCATCTTTTTTTATTTCTATTTCTTTTTCTGTATCTTTTGTTATTTTTGGCATAATATCCTCCTTAGTAAAAACGTTAAAAAATTCTTATATAATACTATATCAAAATCCAAATAAATTCAAGTAAAAATGAAAATAAAATTTTATTGTTTTCAAATTATTTTCAAACTGTAAAAATAAGTAAAAAGTATTGCTTTTTTTATTTTTTTGTAGTACAATAAATATGTTAAAAAATACCTTATACTTAGCTTAAGGATAAAACTCCACTTTTGCCAAGTTTAAGGAAATAAATGATATAGGAGGTGTCATATAATGACAAAAGAAAGAAAGCAAGAAATTATTCAAACTTATAAAAGAGATGAAAAAGATACTGGTTCTCCAGAAGTACAAATTGCTCTTTTAACAGAAAGAATAACAGAATTAACAGAACATTTAAAAGTTCATGTTAAAGATAATCATTCAAGACGTGGTCTATTAAAAATGGTTGGAAAAAGAAGAAATTTACTAAACTATTTAGCTAAGAAAGATATAGAAAGATATAGACAAATCGTTGAAAAATTAGGATTACGTAAATAATAAGCATATTATAGGGCGTTTAATAAAAATCTAAACGTCCTATATTGCTATAATAAGTGTATAAAGATAATACGAATTAGAAGTAGCTTGTATATTGTATATAAAAAACAGAAATAATAGCTATATATAATATAGAGGTTACAATCTAAGAAGTATTATCTAGGTTATATAAATAAAAATAAAGGAGAAATGAAATATGTATAAAACATTTGAAACAGAACTTGCAGGAAGAAAATTAATATTAGAAACAGGAAAAATGGCTGGACTTGCTAATGGAAGTGTACTTGTACGTTATGGAGATACAGTAGTAATAGTTAATGTTACAGCATCAAAAGAACCACGTGACGGAATAGACTTTTTTCCATTATCAGTAGATTATGAAGAAAAATTATATTCGGTAGGAAAAATTCCAGGAGGATATATCAAAAGAGAAGGAAAACCAGCAGACAAAGCAATATTAGTCTCAAGAGCAATAGATAGACCATTACGTCCATTATTTCCAAAGGACTTTAGAAACGATGTATGTATTGTAGCAACAGTATTATCAGTTGAGCCAGATAATTCACCAGAAGTTGCAGCAATGATAGGAGCATCAGCTGCACTATCTATATCAGATATTCCATTTGGAGGCCCAACAGCAGCCGTAAATGTTGGATATGTAGATGATACAATAATTATAAATCCAACATTAGAAGAAAGAGAAAAAACAAGATTAACATTGACAGTAGCTGGAACAAAAGAAAAAATAGCAATGATTGAAGCAGGTGCTGATGAAATACCAGATGATATTATGTTAGCAGCAATTAAAGCAGCACATATAGAAATAAAAAAAATATGTGACTTCATTGAAAATATGAAAAAAGAAATAGGAAAGCCAAAATTTGAATATAAATCATTTGAAGTAGATCATGAAGTATATGATGAAATAGAAGAGAAATATGCAGAAAGAATGTATAAAGATGTACAAGCAATAGAAAAAGAAGTAAGAGATGCTAATATGAATAAATTAGCAGAAGATGTAAAAGCCTATTTTATAGAGAAATATGGAGAAGAAGTAGCAGAAGAAAAAGCATCAGACATAGCAGAAAGTTTATATAAACTAGAAAAAAAATCTGTTAGAAAAATGATACTAGAAGAGCAAAAAAGACCAGATGGAAGAAAAATAGATGAGATACGTCCTCTTTCTTGTGAAGTTGGATTGTTACCACGTGTACATGGAAGTGCTTTATTTACAAGAGGTCAAACGCAAGTATTATCAGTTGCAACACTAGGAATGATGAGTGAAGAACAAGAATTAGATGGAATAGATGAAGAGACATCTAAAAGATATATTCATCACTATAATTTTCCATCATATAGTGTAGGTGAAGCAAGACCTTCTCGTGGACCAGGAAGACGTGAAATAGGACACGGAGCACTTGCAGAAAAAGCATTAGAACCAGTTATA
>CANQZT010000146.1 GCA_947628335.1 uncultured Clostridia bacterium
ATATGATTTCTTTTTCTTCTATTACTACTTCTCATCTTATCTCCTCTTTACTTTTTTTCATTTTATATTATCATATAATTTTTTTCTTTACAATATTTTATTTTCTTTTTATTAATTTATTCTTTTAATAAAAAAAGATTTCTTGTATACTTTTCTCTAAAGTTTCTGCAATCCTTTTCATTATTTTAGTTGACGGATTTTCTCTAGTCCCCCTTTCTAAATGACATAAATATCCTGTTGATATTCCAACTTTTTTCGCCATTTCTTCTAATTTCATTCCTTTTTCTTTTCTATATTCTCTAATTTTATTTTCATTCATATTACTACTCTCCTTTCTATTTACAATTTGTCAATATAATATCACTGCTAATTTGACAAGTCAATCTTTTTGTGATATTTTTTATAAAATTTAATATTTTTTTCATTTACTAGTAGACAAATATTGTTTTTTTATATATAATAATGAAAAAAAATGGAAAAAGAGGTAGAATTATATGATAGGTGATATGATTGCAAAAGCAAGAAAAGAAAAAAAAATGACTAAAACTGAACTTGCACGTTTAACCGACATAAATATTGGTCATTTAACTCACATCGAAAAAGGTGAAAGAAATCCAAGTCATAAGGCTTTAAAAAATATTTGTAAGGCATTAGATATTCCTTATCAACAATTGATGTATACATATGATAAAACAATTAATGAAGAACAAGAAACTTATCACGTTGTAAACCATATTTCATACAACAAATTATTAGCAATTGATTCTGTTAGTGGATTTATTGATTGTCCATCTAATGTTCCAAGTTCTGCTATTGCTTTAAGAATAAATGATGACACAATGGCTCCAACATTTGAAAAAGGTTCTTATGTTTATATAGAATTCAATACACCTTTAACCTCTAAGGATTATGGGTTATTTAGTTTGAATGGTGATATTCTTATTAGAAAGTTTTTCGCAAAAGGTGATAAAATTTCTTTAAGAGCTGATAATAAATCAGTGTCTGATATTTCAGTGAAAAAAGAGGATGATTTTTATATTATTGGAAAAATTTTATCGAAATAATAAATTTATTGTAAAAAATACTTGAATATTTATTTTTTTAATAATATAATAGTTCTACAAAAGATAAATAAGGAGAGGTTCGAATTATGGAACTAACAAAGAATATATTTTTTAATACAGATAAATTAATAGAAGATACCAAAGTAAAAATTTCTTATACTGGAAAATTGTTTCAAGATAATGCAGAGCAGGTATTTATTCATTACGGTTTTGGTAATGAGTGGGAGAATTTAAATGAAATAGAAATGGAAAAAACAGAGCTTGGTTTTCAAGCTGAAATTGAGTTACGTTCTTTTGATACTTTCAATTTTTGCTTTAAATCTAATGATGATTGCTGGGATAATAATAATGGAACAAACTATATTTTCCCAATTGAAAAGAATAATGTTTCATTAGTTGTTACAGAACATGAAGATTTTAATTTACTTCCTGCTAGAAAATTAAGACGTTCTTATATTTGGAGTAAAAAAATTCGTCTTGCTATATACAAGATTATTACTTATATTCCAAAAATTATTTCAGGAAATTATAAAAGAAAAGTTAGTGATTAGTTATTACCGGGTTTAACCCGGTTTTTTGTTTATATTTCAAAATTTTTTATTTGCTATAAGTTTACATATTATGTGAAATGTTATATAATATGTATATCTAAGTTTTTAGATGTCGTGGTATTAGCATTTTTTGCCACGTCGTAACAATTGAAGACGTGATTTCAAAAGGAGGATTTTCATTCCATGAAAAAAGTGTTATTTTTTTGTGTACTGGTACTTATCTGTATTGGCTCTCGGAATTATTTATCAAACGTAGCTGAAAATGTAGAGATACTGCCTGAAAAAGCGAAAGTATTTCTGAGATATGATTATAATGGAAGATACAGGTTGTGGAGATATAAGAACACATATTACTTCTGTTATAAGAAAAATATTTTAGCTAAGGCAAAAGCTCCAGAAAAGTTTACAAAGATTCCTTTTAAAAAGGACTCTTTATGGCCATATACATATTCCAACACTGGCAATTTGTATATGATTCAGGCTAAAATTCGGCCACCTAAGTTAGAATTTATAAAAGTTGCTGAAAACGTAGAGGATGCTGGCTGGAGTTGGAAGTGTTTTCCTATTTGTAGGAAAACCGGTAGTAAACAATATTTAATAATTCAACCAAAATCATATAAATCGTTTCAGGCTTATTCTCAGTTTGATTTAGAATTACAACATCAAAAGGTAAAATATTCAAAAAAATACAAACAATATCCTTTTTATAAAAATCAGGTTCTTGTTTACATTGATTGTGACAACATTACACAGGAGTGGGAACAATCATATTATGTAAAAATAAATAATAAAAAAGAAATGATTATAGCAAAGGGTCTAAAAGAAAAAACATTTATCAAAAATAACTATTTAAACTTGATAATAAAAACTACGGATAACGTAGCGTTTCAAAAACTATCTAGATTTAAAGGTTTTATAAAGTATCAAAAATTAAAAAATAGGATACGAAAAATTCAAAAATTTCTTGATAACTGGGAAAAACACAATTCAAAGAAAATTTTCCAATATTATAAGAATAAACTTGGTGATTTACAATGGGATTTAGAAATGGATTCAGAGTATTCCACTGGATTAAGACATTTTTTAAAAGAACATCCAAAAATACGAAAGAAATTATTAAAGTAATTCAATTTGTAGCTTAATTTATTTTATCACGTCTTCAAAAAAGGTGGCATAAATATTATGCCACCTTTTTCTTAATGTAGGTTAATTTCCTAATTCTTCAAAATATTCATCTATTTTTTTAATTAATTCTTGTTTTACTTCTTGTTTTGTTTTTCCTTCTACTTGTGCTCCAGCAAGTGTAATATGGCCTCCTCCTCCGTAATTTTTCTAGAATCACTTGTACATTTATATCTCCTATTGAACGACCACTGATACAAACTTTTTCTCCTACGTCTCCTATTACAAATGATGCTGTAATATCACTTATTGTAAGTAGTTCATCTGCTGCTTTTGCACATATAACTCCTGCATTTTTGTCTTCTTTTTTATATATTGATATTCCAATTCCTTCTCTTATTATTTCTGCATCCCTTACTATTTCTGAAATGATATTATAATTTGCTAAGTCACTTTGGAACCATTTTTTTACTTTTATTATATCTACTCCACACTTCCTTAAATATACTGCTGCTTCAAATGTTCTTACTCCTGTTTTAAAAGTAAAGTTTTTTGTATCCATCATGATTCCTGCATATA
>CANQZT010000147.1 GCA_947628335.1 uncultured Clostridia bacterium
TCTGATATATTTTCATTACTAACTGCGAACAAAACTTTCATTCGTTATTTCCTCCAAAATATTAATTTCTAAATCCTTTTACTACAATGGCAAATACAAGTGGCAATACTTGACATATTACAAATATTGTTATAAAGCTAACCATAAGGAAAAGTCCTCTATCATGAACATCTAACTTTCTTATACCTATTACATATTGCCATATTGCACCTATTGCAACTCCTACAAAACAAAGTGGTATACTATAAATACGTACTTTATTTAATATATATGCTGTTAAGCCATATGCTTCTGATCCATATGCTTCATTATAATCTGATAATTCATTTAATTCCTTTTCTTTTATTTCAACTAATTGTCCTGCCGTTGATTCTGAAATTGCACCATTTGAAGTCGCATAAACAGAACAACTAAAAAATACAATAATTACTGCAAACAAAGCTCCCATTATTTTCTTCATTATATTTGTTGCCCCTTTCATCTCTTCTATCTCATTTAAAGTTATTATTTCTTATATATCATACAATATTATATAAAAAATAGCAAGAATTTAATTGAAAGTTTTTCAATTTTAGCAATATTATTGAATTACATCTAAAGCTCCATCATTACTAAAACCTTCTAAATTATAATATGTACTTGGAATTTGACCAACAATAATGTTTTCTGCTACTAAAACTTGATTTGATATTCTTTCTGCATAATCCTGATACGGCGTTAATACATTTATATCACAATCAATTTGTAAATATATTTTATGCATTGTTTGATTAATTCCTGCTGTATTAAATTCACTTCTTAAATCTGTTTGTATATTTCCTATTATAGATAATTTTATTGGTATTAAAGGCCCTCGACCTGAAAATATTTTGCTTCCAACAAAACTTCCTAATCTAATTCCAATCTCTTCTTGATCTGTTTTATCTATTCTTTTTTGGATTTTTTCTGTTACATCTGATATTAGCTTATTTATTGATATTATATTTGATTGCATCATAGTAATATTGTCATTGCTATCTTTATGAATAGTAACAAAATTTTCATATTGATATCTCTTCATAACTTCACTTGTCTCTTCATTGCAAATTATAGTAGCTATGTTTTTAGCCTTATCTTTACACAAATCTTCAAAAATTGGACTAATAGCACGAATAGCCATAGTAAAAGTAACTATGGCTATTATTATAATTGTTATAAATTTTATTTTTTTTCTATTATTATTAAAATCATTTGGTCCCAACTTTTTATAAATTATTCTAGGTAATCTTATTTTTTTCCTCGAATAAATACTCTCCATACACTCCCCCTCTTTTGTTATTTATATTATGCAGACACTTCCTTTCTCGTGTATACATATTTAGGAATAAATAATTGTTGACCCACATTAATTTTATTCTCATCTTCAATTTTATTTACTCTTACAATATCTTCTACTGTACTTCTAAATTTCTTAGCAATCTCCCATAATGTATCTGCTGGCTTTACAAAATAAATAATCATACTATATATTTGCTTATCTCTTGTTTCTTCTGTACCTATTTCATCTATAATATTTATTTTTATGGTATTCGATATATTCAACCTAAAATCTAAATCTATTTTTGCCTCAACTCCACCATCTGAATCTACTATAAAATCTTGATTTTTAATTTCTATTTCAGTATCGACATCAATATTAGGATTTATATTTGGAACATCTACATTGAAGTTAAATGGCAATTTCATTTGTTTTACATCCATTCCTGATACATTATTTGATGCAAAAATAAAACTTAATTCAACCTCTCCTTCATACATAATTCTAGAATTTGTGATACTTTTATTTATAATAATGGGTCTTACATCTACATTGTATATTTCGTTCCCATTTATTTCTGGAATTAACATTTTTTCTCTTATACTACAACAATCTTTTATTTCTTGTTTATTAGACATAGTATTTACACATCTTTGACAAAAGGTTAAATTTTCACTTGGGCTGTACATATCTTGTATTAACTTTATTTCTTTGTTTTCATATACTCTACAATATAATTCTACTTCTATATCTACATAAATAGAATGTTCTTCTACCGAATTCGGCTTAATGACTACATTCTTCAATGTATATTTCATATCACAAATATTTGTATCATCAATATTGTCAATATCTACAAAGCCCATAACTGGTATCTTGTTTTCTACTACCTTTATTCTATTATCTTCCGTAAGGTACATAATTTTTACAGCTACTTCTGCTTTTCCCAAAACTTTGTTATAGCTTATTTTTATATCTTTATTTACAATTGCTAAATCTACTTTCAAAATTTCTGCCAAATTATCAATGTTTTCTATTACAATAGTATCTTTTGCTGATGCCTTTGAACATCCTTCACCAACTAATGAATTAATTCTTAAATCAGATTCTAATGTTTGTATATCCTCTATATTATTAACTTGCTTAATAACATCTACATTTTCATTTGAATATACTCTCATTTCACACTGTAAATTTGCTTTCACACTAATTTTTCTTCCATTTAATATCTTACATTCAATAGATTTAATATCTACATTTTCATCTAAACTCATTTCTGGTGTACATTCTGTAAAATCTATAACTTGAGTAAAATCAATACTTGTATTTAAACTTCTTGTCGCTTCTGTTTCATTATCAGCAAGATATATTACATATACATTAATTTCACCATCCATTCTTATTTTCCCATCAAGTACTTCTTTTTTATAAATGCATACATTTCCTGTTGTACTAATAGTATTTAATATATCTGGTTTTACATCTGGTACAATCATATCTCCTTCAATTATAATGTTTTCTGTTTTTCGGCCTATAATCTTATTAAGCACAAAATTTTCCTTTGTCACATTTACCTGCATGTTTACTTCCTCCCTCTAATAATTAGTTTTATATTTAATGTATATTATGAGGACAAAAAAAAATTCCTATATTCTAGGAATTTTTTTGTTTTTTTACTTGTACTGCTGGTGGAATTATTGGATTATAATTTTCGCCATCAAATAAACTTACTTCAACTGTTCTGGTTAATACATCTGTGTAACTATATGTAACATTTCTATTATTTTCATCATACTTAACTATAAATAAGTTAGGATATGCTTTTTCTATTGTAGCTTCTTTTTCAAAATATTTACTTCTTCCTAATGTACCTTTTACCATTATCTTTTGTCCTATGTTTTCTGTAATGTCCGTTTTTAAATTTGTGATATCATCTTTCAAAATCATTTTATCACCTACTTCATCATTTGTTGAAATTATATCATTCTAGTAAAATAATGTCAAAAAAAGAAAGTTTA
>CANQZT010000148.1 GCA_947628335.1 uncultured Clostridia bacterium
AATTCAATTACATTTACAAGTGGAAATAGTTTTACATTTCAAGATAATTCAATTTATTATAACAGTATAAGAATTTGTGATAATGTAAAAAGTGCGCAATTTAAGGTAGATAATACTAAGAATAATGTAATTGATGTTATACTAACTATAGGTGATAATATGGAATATACAAAAACGTCGAAATATGTGATATCAAATATTTGGTAAGTTATGGAATATAACAAAAAATATATAAAAATTTTTAGAAATAATATATAATAGTAGATAGAGATTAAATATACAAAGGAGGAAATGCAAAATGGAATCAAGAAGACTACCAATCGGAATAGAATTAGTAAGAAGAGGCATTGTCAAAGAAGAAGATATTAATAAGGCATTAGAATATCAAAAACATCATCCTAATAAAAAAATGGGGGATATTTTAAATATATTAAATGTATGTGAGCCAAATGTTTTAATAGAAGCAGTAGGAAGTATATTAGGAGAAAAAGGAATATTACTAACACCTAGTATTTTAAAAATAAATTTAGATGATTATATTTCAATAGATGTGCTAAAAAGAAATGGTGCTGTACCATTTCAAATAGATAATGGAAGAATCAAAGTATGCTTCGCTGACACTGCTAATAAAAGAGCAGTAGAAACAATAAGACTATTGTTACTAAATAAAGGCTTAATTATGGATAAATATATTACATTTGAAGATAATATAGAAATGGTACTTAAGTCATTAGAGGGAAGTAGTGAAAGCGACATAAAGGAAACTTCTGATGTTTCAGGATTAGTAGATACGGTTATAAAAAAAGCTATGGATAAAAGGGCAAGTGATATTCACTTTGAACCAATGGAAAGTAGTTTAAGAATTCGTTATAGAATTGATGGTGAATTATATACAGTAGCTAATGTAGAAAAAGAAAAGCAATCACAAATTATAGGAAGATTAAAAGCTATATCTAATATGCATCAGGAAAAACAAGAGGCACAGGATGGAAGAATTATATTGTATCCAGATTATAATATTCGTGTATCTTCTCAACCTAACGTATATGGAGAAAAGTTTGTTTTGAGATTACTAAAGAAAAATTCAAATGTTAAAAATCTTTTTGCTTTAGGTTTTCCAAATAACGAAGAATTAGTTAATAAAAGCTTTAATAAGAGAAATAGTGTAACAATTATGGCAGCACCAACTGGTGAAGGAAAAACTACTACGTTATATAGTATAATAGATTATTTAAATAGACCAGAAATAAATATAACTACTATAGAAGATCCTGTTGAAATCAGGATTGCTGGATTAAATCAAATAGAAGTTGATGCCAAAGCAAGTTTTCAAGATTCCTTAAGGACAGTTTTGAGACAAGATCCAGATATTATTTTAGTAGGAGAAATAAGAGATAATGAAACAGCAGAAATTGCAATGCAAGCAGGTCAGACAGGTCATTATGTGTTATCTACTATACATACAATTGACAGCGTAGAGGTTATAACAAGACTTAGAAAGATGGGAATATCTAATTATGATATTGCAAGTACTCTTGCGACATCTGTATCACAAAGATTAGTAAGAAGAGTATGCCCAAATTGTGCAAGAGAGCGTGAATTTAATCAAAATGAAATAAATATAATGAGGGAAATTGGGACAAAATATGGAGTAGAATTTCAATTTGAAGGCAAAAAAACTTATGATATTGTTGGATGTGAGCATTGCAATAATTCAGGTTACTATGACAGAATAGGTATATTTGAAATATTAATTATTGATGATGAAATAAGAGAATTAATAACAAATGATGCATCTACTATAAAAATAAAAGAAGAAGCAATGAAAAAGACATATAAACCTTTGGTAATTGATGGAATTAATAAAGTTTTAAATGGTATAACCACTTTAGAAGAATTGAATAAAAAGTTAGTTATATTTTAACATTTAGGAAGGAAGTATTTTAATGATTGAAGTTGAAAAAATATTAGATGAAGCAATACAAAGAGATGCGTCAGATATTCATTTTATTTGTGGAAATAAGCCAATGCTTAGAATTATAAGAGATTTAGTAGAGGCTAAAAATTCTGATGTATTAGAGCTTGAA
The DNA here is from genome assembly GCA_947628335.1 of uncultured Clostridia bacterium. The sequence continues at coordinate 2,088 of CANQZT010000148.1, forward strand.
GATATGAATGAAATATATGATTATTTGGTTAGAGGAAATATTGATAAAGATACAGTATATAGGAAAACGAAAAAGTTGGATACATCACTTGAATATGGAGGAAGACGTTTTAGGGTTAATATTTCATCGTCAGTAGATGTGCCAATATTTACCTTAAGAATTATAAAAAATGAGTTACCTAAATTTGAAGATTTAGGTGTTCCAGATATTGTAAGACGTATGATGTATCAACCTCAAGGATTAATTCTTGTAACAGGTAAAACAAATTCTGGAAAAACAACAACATTAAGTGCGTTGATTAATGAAATTAATGAAAAGCAAAATAAAAAGATTTTAACATTGGAAAGTCCCATAGAATATAAGCATACATCGAAGAAGTCTGTTATTGTGCAAAAAGAAGTAGGAGTTGGAGGAGATTCTTTATCATATAGTGATGGTGTAAAAAACTCATTAAGAGAGGACTGTGACATTGTAATAGTAGGAGAGATAAGGGATAAAGAAACAATGGAAGCAGCAATTGAAACTGCAGAATCTGGTCACCTTGTAATTGCTACACTTCATACGAAAACATGTGCAGAGACTATAGATAGAATGATTAACTTCTATGATATAAGTGATCAACCAACAGTTAAATATTTAGTTGCATCTTTATTAAAATTAGTTGTTTCACAAAGACTTTTAAAAGGTCGCGAAGGAAAGTTAGTTTTAGTTCCAGAGGTAATGGTAGTTGATAATATTATAGCAGGATTAATTAGAAAAGAAAAAATAAGCGTTTCAGAAATAGAAGATGCAATACAAAGTAGTTTAGAAAAGGGAAGTATAGGCTTAATTAATTCACTTGCAGAATTATTTGTTGAAGATAAAATTACATTAGAACAAGCTAAATCACAAATTGAAGAAAAAAATATAGAGGTTCTTAATAGAACTATTATGCAATTAAGAATTAAGAAAAATAAATAATTAAAAAGAAAGGAGTAGAATATGGCTGTATATAGGTATAGAGCATTAACTTCTAATGGTATTATTGTTAGTAACAGAATAGAAGAGAACAATAGAGGAGCTGTAATTAGAAAATTAAAGAGAAACAATCTTGTTCCAATTAATATAACAGAACAAATAGCTGTATCATTTGGAAAAAAGAAAGTTAAGACCAAAAGAAAGAATATTAAAGACATAGAAGAAATTGTTAAAGATGCAAATACTTCTAA
>CANQZT010000149.1 GCA_947628335.1 uncultured Clostridia bacterium
AAAAAATAGTAACAAATGTAAATTTTGTAACATTTATGCAAGGATTAGGTGTAGGAAATAAATTATACAATAACTATGCAATAATTCCTAGTAGTGACAACAAGCAATACATAGATCCTAGTACAATATATTTTGTAGATAGTTCTAATACATATCACACTATATATCATTTTGCATCAGGTGAGGTTAGTGCAAGTGATGTTACAGGATATAAATCGCAGGATTTTAGAAAAGTGAAATATGAAGATGATGGAAAATATTTTTATAGAAGGAACGAATATGCTTGTTATGTTTGTAAAGTATCACCAGATGTGCATGGAGATATAAAAAGTATTATAAATGGTAATACTATATTAAAGCAGAAATATTATACAGCACTTGCTCGTGAAAGATACAATTTAGTAAAAGCAACAGCTACAGAAAAAATGATGACATATAATTAATATTTTTGTAGTTTAAAATTTTAAAAAATGGAAAAACTAATTATAAATATAAAAATGTGAGGTAAAAAATGAATTACATTAAAAAAATATTTATAGTTGGTTTTTTTATTTTAATGTTAATATATGTAGCAAATATTACATCTATACCAAATCATATTATCCTTTTTCAAGGAGAGGAGCTAAATATTGCTACGGTCGCAGGATTAAGTTTAAAGGCAAAAGACGGATTACAAGAAGAAACAATACAAACATCTAGTAGTGTTACGCAAACAGATACAAATAAAGTAGGAAAGTTAGATTTAAAATTAAATTTGTTTGGTAGAATTCCATTAAAAGAGGTAAGTGTAAATATAATTCCCAAAACATCTGTTGTACCATTAGGAAATACAGTGGGTTTACGTTTGTACACTAGTGGAGTATTAGTAGTAGGTATGGGGGAAATAGAAGGTAAAGATAATAAAAAGTATAAACCGTATGAGAATTCTGGCATTGAGGAAGGAGATATGATTATAGAAGTAGGAAAAAAAGAGGTTACATGTACAGCAGATTTATTAGAAAACGTTAATAATTCACATGGAAAGAACATAAGTATAGTATATATACGTGATGGAAAAAGTATAGAAACAACTATTACACCAATTAAAACAAGTGATGATAACTATAAAATAGGATTATGGGTACGAGATGCAGCAGCAGGAGTTGGTACAGTAAGTTTTTACGAACCAAGTACAAGAACATTTGCAGCACTAGGGCATGGTATACAAGATGTAGATACAGGACAATTATTAGATATTGCTAAAGGAGATTTTATAACAACTAAAATTGTATCTATTAAAAAAGGTGAAAAAGGAAATCCAGGAAAAATACAAGGTTCTATAGAAAATAGTACTGTTATAGGTGATGTATATAAAAATACGGATTTTGGAGTTTATGGGAAATTAACTAATATTAGTGCATTAAATATTAATATAGAAGATGCTTTAGAAGTAGCAACAAGAGATGAAATAAAGACTGGAAAAGCAACAGTAATGTGTACATTAGAGGATAATAAAACAAAAGAATATGAAGTAGAAATAGAGAAAATATATAAAAATAATAATGATAATAATAAAAGTATGTTAATAAAAGTAACAGATCCAGAGTTACTAGAAAAAACGGGTGGGATTATTCAAGGAATGAGCGGTAGCCCTGTTATACAAAATAATAAAGTGGTTGGAGCATTAACTCACGTACTTGTAAATGATCCACAAAAAGGATATGCTGTATTTGCAGATTTAATGATAAAACAGGCAAGAGAAGTTAATTAAAACTAGATAAAGGAACGAGTATTAATCGTTCCTTTATCTAGTTTATTGCGAAATTATTTAAGCAACATTGGGCCCAAATCTGTGATGTTACCAGCACCGAGTGTTAATATAATATCATTTGGTTTAGCATTATTTTTAACGTATTGAACTATATCTTCAAAGTTAGAAATGTATTTGCAATTTGTTTTTCTTGATGAATTTAATCTTTTAACAATATCTACAGAAGATATACCATAAGTATTTTTTTCTCTTGCTGCATAAATATCTGTTACAATAATATGGTCAAAATTGCTAAGTGCTTCAGAAAAATCAGGTAATAATGCTTTTGTTCTACTATAAGTATGTGGTTGAAAAATTACCCAAGACTCATTAAATTTTTTATTATTTAAAGCATTATATGTAGCTTTAATTTCTGTTGGATGATGAGCATAATCATCATATATAGAAATGTTATTATAGCTACCTTTATATTCTAATCTCCTATGAACTCCAGTAAAATCTAATAATGCATCTTTCATATCTTTAGATGAGATTTTATAATGGTCACATAATGCAATACAAGCAAGAGCATTTAATATATTATGAGTTCCTGCAACTGAAAGCTTAATTGTTTCAAAAAATTCTTTGTTTTTATATACATCAAATTTTGCGAAGCCATCATCATTAAAAGAAATATTTTTCGCTATGTAGTTTGCATTTTCATTATTTATACCATAAGTGACATATTGTGATGCTGTGTAGTTTGATAAATTTAAGCAATTTTCGTCATCAGCATTTAACACTAAAAATCCATCTTTAGGTAGCAATTTTACATATTTAACAAAAGCATTTTTAATATTATCAAAATTTTTAAAATAATCTAAATGGTCATTATCAATATTTAAAACTATTTCAGCTTTTGGTCTAAATTTTAAAAAGCTTTCTACATATTCGCAGGCTTCAATAATGAAATAATCACTATTTCCAATTTTATAATTTCCATCAATTTGTTTTAAGAAACCACCTACTTGAATGTTAGGATCTTTTAAAGCTTTCAGAAAACAAACAGAAATCATAGAAGTAGCAGTTGTTTTTCCATGTGTACCAGAAATACCAATTGTATCATTAAAAGCTTTTGTAAGTTCTCCTAAGAAGGTACATCTTTCTATAATAGGGATATTTCTGGCTTTTGCTTCAACTATTTCTGGATCATCTTGCTGAATTGCTGCAGTATATACTACAGCATCAGCAGTTATTAAATTGTCTAAATCATGACCAATGGTAACTGGAATTCCATTTTTTATTAGTTTATCAGTTATTTCAGAAGAATTTGCATCAGAACCTGTAATTTTAAATCCCCAGTGATTTAAGATTTCGGCAATTCCACTCATACTAACGCCACCAATACCAATCATATGTATATGTTTGTATTTTTTAATATTATCTATATTAGCCAAGATACTACGCCCCTTTTTCCAAAGTATATAATTTTTAACGTATAAATTATATACTTTTATACGTTTTTTTTCAATAATATTTTATGTATTATGTATAAAAATGTGATT
>CANQZT010000150.1 GCA_947628335.1 uncultured Clostridia bacterium
TATTCAACGTGAGCTGTGTTAATTGTGATTCCTCTTGCTTTTTCTTCTGGAGCTCCATCGATTTGATCATAAGCTGTGTATTGAGCTTTTCCTAATAATCCTAAATATTTTGTAATAGCTGCTGTTGTAGTTGTTTTTCCATGGTCAACGTGTCCGATTGTACCAATGTTAACGTGTGGTTTTGTTCTTTCAAATTTAGCTTTTGCCATTTTTGAATTCCTCCTTAATTTTTATTTTATTTTTTAAATTTAATAACTAATTTATAATTCGTATTAGTATTTTACAATACTTTAGTTAAAATTGCAATACCTTGTACAATTTTATTTATCATTCTTCTTTCTTTGTACGTGATGCTACAATTGTTTCAAATACTGATTTTGGAACTTCTTCATAGTGAGATGGTTCCATTGAATATGTTCCTCTTCCTTGTGTTTTTGAACGAAGATCTGTTGCATAACCAAACATTTCAGATAATGGAATAAATCCACGAATAATTTGGTTACCATTTCTTGCTTCCATACCTTCCATCTTTCCACGTCTTGAGTTAATATCTCCTATAACATCTCCCATATATTCCTCAGGAACTGTTACTTCTACTTTCATAATAGGTTCTAGTATAACTGCTTTACCCTTTTTACATCCTTCTTTGAATGCCATTGAACCTGCAATTTTGAATGCCATTTCTGATGAGTCGACTTCATGGTAAGAACCGTCAACTAGAGTTGCTTTAAAGTCTATAACTGGATATCCAGCAAGTACACCACTTTCAGCTGCCTCGCGAATTCCTTCTTCAATTGGTTTTATATATTCTTTTGGAACAACACCACCAACAATTTTACTTTCAAATTGAATTCCTGTTCCTGGCTCTAGTGGTTCCATTTCTAGCCAAACGTGACCATATTGTCCACGACCACCTGATTGACGAATGAATTTTCCTTCTACTTTTACAGCTTCTCTAATTGTTTCTTTATAAGCAACTTGTGGTTTTCCAACATTTGCTTCTACTTTAAATTCTCTTTTTAGTCTATCTACAATAATATCTAGATGTAATTCACCCATTCCAGCAATGATTGTTTGACCTGTTTCATGATTTGTATATGTTTTGAAAGTTGGATCTTCTTCTGCAAGTTTTGCAAGAGCTATTCCCATCTTTTCACTTGCTACTTTATCTTTAGGTTCAATAGCAATATCAATAACTGGCTCTGGGAATTCCATAGATTCTAGGATAACTGGATGTGCAGGATCACATAATGTATCACCTGTTGTAGTGTCCTTTAATCCAACTGCTGCTGCAATATCTCCCGAAAATACTTCTTCAATATCTTCTCTATGATTTGCATGCATTTGTAGAATTCTTCCTATTCTTTCTTTCTTGTCCTTTGTAGAGTTTAATACTGTTGATCCAGCTTGTAAAGTTCCTGAATAAACTCTAAAGAAACATAATTTTCCAACAAATGGGTCTGTTGCAATTTTAAATGCAAGTGCTGCAAATGGCTCATTATCACCAGTTTTTGCTTCTACTTCATTTCCATCTAAATCTACACCCTTAATATGAGGTATGTCTAATGGAGATGGCATATAATCAACAATTGCATTTAATAATTCTTGAACACCTTTATTTTTATATGAAGAACCACAACATACTGGAACAATACTATTATTAATAGTTCCTTTACGAATTCCTTTTTTTATTTCTTCTTCTGTTAGTTCTTCTCCTTCTAAGTATTTCATCATTAAATCATCATCTTGCTCAGCAGCTGCTTCAATCATTTTACTTCTATATTCGTTTGCTTGTTCTACCATGTCAGCTGGCACATCTTGTTCTTCAATTTCTTTTCCTAAATCATCTTTATGAACAAATGCTCTCATTTTTATTAAATCTACAATTCCTTTGAAGTTATCTTCTGCTCCAATTGGTAATTGAATAGGAACTGCATTTGCATTTAAACGTTCTTTCATTTGCTCAACACATCCTAAGAAATTAGCACCTGTAATATCCATTTTATTAACATATGCCATTCTTGGAACTTGATATTTATCTGCTTGTCTCCATACTGTTTCAGATTGTGGTTGAACTCCACCTTTAGCACAAAATACAGTAACTGAACCATCTAATACTCTTAATGATCTTTGTACTTCAACAGTAAAGTCAACGTGACCTGGAGTATCAATAATATTTATTCTATGATTTAGCCAACGTGCTGTAGTAGCAGCTGAGGTAATTGTAATACCTCTTTCTTGTTCTTGAGCCATCCAGTCCATTGTAGCTGCTCCTTCGTGAACTTCACCAATTTTATGAGTTTTACCTGTATAAAAAAGTATTCTCTCAGTTGTGGTAGTTTTACCAGCATCGATATGAGCCATAATACCTATGTTTCTGGTCATCTCTAATGAGACTTCTCTTTTACCCAATTTATTTTCCTCCTTATTTTTTTCTATTTAATTTTACCATTTGTAATGTGCAAATGCTTTATTAGCTTCTGCCATTCTATGTGTTTCTTCTTTTTTCTTAAATGCTCCACCATTTCCACTTATAGCATCCATAATTTCTCCAGCAAGTTTATCAGCCATTGTTTTTTCATGTCTTTTTCTTGCATAAGTTACAAGCCATCTTAATCCTAAAGTTTGTCTTCTTTCTGCACGAATTTCTAATGGTACTTGATATGTAGCACCACCAACTCTTCTTGCTTTAACCTCTAGAACTGGCATAACATTTTCTAATGCTTGTTCAAAAACTTCTAATGGATTTTTTTGTTCTTTTTCTTTTATGATATCAAATGCATCATAAACTATTTTTTGAGCAACTGATTTTTTACCATCAAGCATTATATTGTTTACTAATTTCGTAACAACTTTGCTATTATAAATTGGATCAGGTAAAACATCTCTTTTTGCTATATATCCTTTTCTTGGCACTATTCTTCCCTCCTTATTAAATTGATACTTATATCCCAAGTATCTAGGTACTCTGAAAAACATATTTGTTTTTCCGTATAGTGCTATATAATAATTCTAAATTTAAGCACCTTAAAACTTAGTAAGTTATTATACGAGCACTAATTAGCTAAAAAATTTTATTTCTTAGGTTTTTTTGCTCCGTATTTCGAACGAGCTTGCATTCTGTCTTTTACTCCAGCTGTATCTAATGTTCCTCTTATAATATGGTAACGAACACCAGGTAA
>CANQZT010000151.1 GCA_947628335.1 uncultured Clostridia bacterium
AAGACATAAAAATTCCCTTTCTTGCAATTTTATCAGTAGATAAATCATTAATATTTTCTCCTTCAAATTCAATCGCTCCACTTATTTTTGTATATTGAGGATTATTTAATATTACATTTGCAAGAGTAGATTTTCCTGCTCCGTTTGGACCCATAATAACATGTATTTCACCTTTATTTACAGTTAAGTTTAGTCCTTTTAATATCTCTTTAGCTTCAGCATTTACATATAGGTCTTTTATTTCTAGCAATTTATTCATTAATATTCTCCTTTTTCATACTAAATTAGTAGGAATTATATCATATAATTCCTACTAGGTCAATGGTATTGCTCTTATTTCACAAAATCTGCAAGCGTTTTGCTATCAACATAATCGTTTATAACTTTATCTAGTCCTTCCCAGAAAGAAAAAGTTTTACATGCTTCCTTTTTATCACAGTTTCCTTCTTCTACCACGCACATAATTGGAGCTAAATCACCCTCTGTTGCTCTTAAAATATCTCCTACTTTATATTCCTCTGGCTTCTTGGTTAACTTATATCCTCCATTATTTCCTCTTGCTGTTTGTAAATATCCCGCTTTATTTAACATAGATACAATTTGTTCTAAGTATTTCATTGAAATATCTAGCCTCTTAGCAATATCTTTTAATGAAACAAACCCTTCTTTATCATTTAGTGCTAAATCTATCATCACGTTTAAAGCATACCTTCCCCTAGTTGATACTTTCATAATATTTTCCCCCATTTTTCTTATACTATGTTAACTTTTTAACATAGCTATTGTTTCCACATAATTTTCTGTTTCTATTATACCACTTCCAACAACAGCAATATCTACACCACTTTTTCTTATTTGTTCTATGTTTTCTAATCTTATACCTCCGTCAGCTTCTATATCAATTTCAATGTTATTTTTTGTAATGTATTCTTTTAATTCTTTTATTTTTTCCAATGTTTCTACAATAAGTTTTTGACCACCTTTTCCTGGTTCTACTGTCATTATAAGTACTATATGTATATATGGTAAAAACTCATATATTTCCTCTATTTTTGTATCTGGTTTTACTGAAATTCCAACCTTTATATTATTTTGTTTAATATATTCTATAATATTTTTTACTTCATTTCTATCTTTTAAAGCTTCATAATGAAATGTGATTCTATTTGGAGAAAATGGTAAATATTCGTTTACATATTTTTTTACATCCTCCACCATTAAATGTACATCTAATGGAATATTTGTTATCTGTTTAATTGTATTTGTATATTCAAACATTAAATCTTCAGTGTTATTTTCTACAAACTTTCCATCCATAACATCTATATGATAATAGTCCGTATGTGCTACTTCTAAATCATAAAACTTTTGAATTGCTCCCTCTTTTTTTACTGATAATATCGATGTAGATATTTCTACCATTTGTGTTCCTCCCTATCTTTTAATTCTTCATAAATTTTTACATAATTATCATATCTTAAACTTGATATCTTACCACTTTCTACTGCTTTTCTTATTCCACATTCTTTTTCTTTTATATGAGTACATCCTACAAATTCGCACTCCTGCTCTAACTCTTTAAATTCCCTAAAATACTTGTATAAATTTTTAGTTTCAATTTCATATATATCAAATGCTCCAAATCCGTGGAGTGTCTGCTATATATGTATTTTCTTGTATCTTATACAACTTTATTGCCGTTGTTGTATTTTTTCCTTTTTTATTCTTTTTACTTATTGCTCCTTCTTCTGTTATATTATTATTAAACAATGCATTTATTAATGTTGATTTTCCAACACCAGAATTGCCAGAAAATGCACAAATATTATTTTCTAAACATTTTTGTAATTCATCTACACCTTTTTTTTGGTTTGCAACAGTAGTAATTACCTTATATCCGAATATCTGTATATATTTTTTGTATTTCTTCAACTGTTTCTTCTTTTTCTAAATCTGTTTTGTTTATTACAATAATTACATCTATACCTAAATATTCTGCATATACTAATTCTTTATCTAGCATTAACAAATCTGGTTTAGGAAACTTTGCAGATAATACTAATATCAGTTTGTCAAGATTGGCCATCTTTGGTCTTTTTATATACTTTTTTCTTGGTAAAATTTCATTAATTATAGCTTTTTTACTTTCTTTTTCAGTAATTTCTATAATTACATTATCTCCAACAACAGGACTTATATCTTTATTTTTAAACTTTCCTCTAGCATTACATTCATATATTACACCATCTACTTCAACTGTATATATGTTAGATAATATCGTTATAATCTTTCCTTCTAACATTCTTCCTCCATGTATTTATTTTATATTTCTATTCTATCATCAAATTTTTCTCTTACTATTTTATTTAACAATTCATTCTCTTTGTTTTCCAATTTTGCATCTTTTTGTAAAACTTTAATAGCTGCACTTTGTGCCATTTTTAGTACAGGCATATCTTGAAATAAATTTGCTATTTTAAATTCTGGTAATCCATGTTGTTTAGTTCCAAAAAATTCACCTGAACCTCTTAGTTCTAAATCTTTCTCTGATATAACAAAACCATCATTAGTTTCCTGCATAACTTTCATACGTTGGCGAATTACTTCTGAATTTCCTTGATATTTTAAAATACAGTATGATTTATATTCTCCTCTTCCAACTCTTCCTCGTAATTGATGTAGTGCTGCAAGACCAAATCTTTCTGCATTTTCAATTACCATAATACTTGCATTTGGAACGTTTACACCTACTTCTATAACTGTTGTTGAAATTAAAATATCTATATTTCCATTTTTAAATTCTTCCATAATACTATCTTTTTCTTTTGGTCTCATTTTTCCATGTAAATATTCTACCCTATATTCTGAAAATATTTCATTTTTGTAATTCTGTGCTAATTCCATTACAGCCTTCGCTTTTATTTCTTCATTTTCTTCTACTAATGGACATACAATATATGCCTGTCTACCTTCATCTATTTGCTTCTTTATAAAATTATTCACTCTATCTGTCATGCCTTTAGTTACTGCAAAAGTATCTATTTTTTTTCTATTAGGTGGCAATTCATCTATAATAGATATATCTAAATCTCCATATAATATTAATGCAAGCGTACGAGGAATTGGTGTTGCAGTCATAACTAATACATCAGGATTGTTG
>CANQZT010000152.1 GCA_947628335.1 uncultured Clostridia bacterium
AATCTGTCTTTGGTAAATTTAATGTTGAACTATAATCTTTCTTTTTTTCACACATATTTTTCCTCTCCTTTATTAAATTTTTAATTCAAAAAATCCATCTTCGTTCTATATCTAGGACGAAAATGGACTAACTTTTCCGCGGTACCACCTATTTTAGAAATATTTTTTCTATTTCTCACTTTAAATAACTTTGTAACGTAAGTTAAACGATTTATCCTACTATATTTCAGACAAATAACAAAAAGGTGATAACTAATAAATTATTATGCCACTAGCATCACAGCTACCGCTAGCTCTCTTTCGCTTTTACTTTAAAAGTCGTGTCCTTTTTTTAGTTTTTATTGTTTATATGTATATTATAATATCACTTTTCTTGCTTATATGCAAGTAAAAATCTAAAAAATGTCTAATCTTATAACTATTGTTTATATTTTTATTGTGCATACATTATATAATATGATATAATTTTACAAATAATTAGGAGGTGTATCTAATGAATGAAATAAATAAAAAATACTTGAATTTACTTAGCAAAACATATAAAAATATAGATGAAGTTACAACCGAAATAATTAATCTTCAAGCAATATTAAACTTACCAAAAGGCACTGAACTTTTTATGAGCGACATCCATGGTGAATATGAAGCATTTCTTCAAATATTAAATAATGGATCAGGCATCATTAAAAGTAAAATAGAAGATATTTTTGGTAATTCTATAACTACTGAAGATAGGAAAAATTTAGCAACCCTAATATATTATCCAGAAGAAAAATTAAAAATTGAAAAAAATATTAATGCTAACATGGATGAATATTACAAGATTATGCTTTATCGCCTAATAGATGTTGCTCGTGCCGTAAGTTCTAAATATACACGTTCAAAAGTTAGAAAAGCTATGCCAAAAAACTTTGATTATATAATTGATGAATTATTACATTCTCAAAACGATAGTGAATGTGATAAGCAAAACTATTATAATCAAATAATAACAAGTATTATTGACTTACATCGTGCTGATCAATTTATTATCGCAATATCTGATTTGATTAAAAGAATGGCAATTGATCACCTTCACATAATTGGTGATATTTATGATAGAGGGCCTGGTGCTCCAATTATAATGGATACTTTAATGGATTTTCATTCTATAGATATACAATGGGGAAATCATGATATTCTTTGGATGGGTGCAGCCTGTGGTAATGAATGTTGCATTGCTAATGTTGTTAGAATTTGTAGTAGATATGATAATTTATCGACTCTTGAAGAAGGATATGGCATAAATATTAGACCTCTTTCTATATTTGCTCAAGAGACATATAAAAACGATCCTTGTAAGGAATTTTTACCAAAAATTTGTGAATTTTCACGTTATACTAATTCTGACAAAATATTGATGTCTAAAATTCAAAAAGCCATAGCTGTCATACAATTTAAACTTGAAGGAGCGTTAATCCAAAGACATCCTGAATATAATATAAATGATAGACTTCTTTTAGATAAAATTGATTATGATAAAGCAGAGATAACTATTGGAAAAAATACTTATAAATTAAATGATGGAAACTTTCCTACTATTGACAAAAATAATCCATACAAATTAACAAAAAAAGAAGAGGAAATTATTGATAGATTAAAATTTTCTTTTATGAATAGTGAAAAATTAATAAAACATATTACTTTTTTATATTCAAAAGGTCATATGTATCAAGTATATAATGATAATCTTCTTTATCACGGCTGTATACCTTTAGATGAAAATGGAAAATTTAAAGAAGTAAAAATCATGGGAAAAAATGTAAAAGGAAAAGACCTTATGGATCAGATGGAAAACATTGCAAACAAAGCATTTTTTGCAGATAAAGATTTTGGTAATCAAAACGAAATTGATTTTATGTGGTACTTATGGTGTGGCCCAAATTCTCCACTATTTGGAAAAGAAAAGATTGCTACTTTTGAAAGATATTTTATAGATGAAAAAAGTACTCATTCTGAAACTAAAAATCCATACTATAACTATCAAAATAATGAAAATGTGTGTGATATGATATTAAAAGATTTTGGAATTACATCTAAAGATGGACATATTATTAATGGGCATATGCCTGTTAAAGCAAAAGACGGCGAAAGTCCTGTTAGAGCCAATGGAAAATTAATTGTTATTGATGGTGGATTTGCAAAATCATATCAAAAATCTACTGGCCTTGCAGGTTATACATTAACATATAATTCAAATGGTTTAGTTTTAGCTGCAAACGAGCCTTTTGAATCTAAAAATAAGGCTATTATAGATGGCCTAGATATTAAAAGCCAAACTATTTTAAAACAATCTGTAAAATATAGGAAACGCGTAAAAGATACTGATATAGGTAAATCTTTACAATCTCAAATTAATGATCTTAAATTATTACTTAATGCTTATATTGATGGAGATTTGAAATAATAATTTTAAACTTTAACAACTAGTATACCCCAAACAGAAAATAATTTTCCGTTTGGGGTATATATTCAATTTATCTACAATTATTACATAAACTATCATTAACATTATAATTATTTACACTATTAAATTCCTTTAAACAGTTACAATTTTCATTATTGTTATTATTATTCATATAAAATTTCTTTTGTGCTAGTTTATCTTGTACTCCACGTAAAGCTTCTCCAAATCTTTGGAAATGAACTACCTCTCTTTCTCTTAAGAAACGAAGTGGCTCTATAACGTCTGGATCGTCCTTACATAAATCAATTAATTTTTCATACGTTGCTCTTGCTTTTTGTTCGGCTGCTAAATCCTCTTGTAAGTTTGCTATTGCATCACCTTTACATGCAATATATGCTGCTGTTTTTATAAGGATACCATTTAATCATTATTTATTTCTGAGAAAACTAATTTTAAATTTATATTACGATTACTGTCAAATTCAATTTTATTTATTAAATTACTCAACATCTGTTTAGTTACCTTGTTTGTGTTAAAAAAATCCTCAGATAGCTTTTTAATCTGATTATAGCTTATTGTATGTCTATTTTTCTCAAACTCTATTTTTTGTTCTAAATCACAAATTCGCTTTTTACATTTTTCAATGTCATTTTCTTTTTGATCTTTAATTGATAAAAAAGTTTCATTATTGATAATATTTTCA
>CANQZT010000153.1 GCA_947628335.1 uncultured Clostridia bacterium
ATAACTCCAATTCCTGCACCTATTGCAGAATATATTAATGATTTACTTGTAAATATAAATAATATTCTTCCTTCGTCCTTTACATTTCTAGGTATATTATATGGGCCCATTTCTTCCTCCTTAGAATATAATAATCACTAATATCATTATATCAAAAAAGGAGTGATTTTGTAACATTTTGAATGAAAATATTGCATTTTTAATATATTTGTAATATATATGCAATAATGATTTCTTATTTTAGTTTTCATAATTTATATTATGTTCTTTGTGTATTCAAATAAAATACTAGGGAATTCCATAAATCCCTAGTATCTTTTGTTCTATTTTATTAGTTTTCATTACATTTACTATGTAGATGAATTTAAAGAGTTTGCTAATTCATATACCATCTTAACAATTGTTGTTGATGCAAATATTAAAATAGCTCCTACTAAATATGGTATCATTGATTTTTTGTAATCTGCCTTTTCTTCTGCGCTTCCCATCATATACTTTATACCTAATACTAACAAAATAACTACTGCTACTACTACTCCTACTACTTGTATTACTGATATAATTGAATTTCCAAAATTTTGTATATTAGTTGCACTTACAGAGCTTTTACCATTAAGACTTGACAATACTGAGCTTGCAGGATCAGTAGCATATGACATTACACCAATTGCTAAAATACTAAATATAATACATAATACCACAATTAATTTTTTTGTTTGTTTCATTTTTTTCCTCCTATATCTGTATTTTTATTATAATAAACTCATTTATTGAGTAAATATTAAAAACTTTATAATTAAATTATATATTTACAAATTATATTATACTTTTTTTTTTATTGTTTGTCTAGATATTTTTTAAAAATTGTTATACTTATGTAAATTTACAAAGTAAATTTTCTGTGGAATGTTATTTTTTTTATAAAAAAACACTAGGAATTTTTTAATCCTAGTATTTTCACATATTCGCATATATATTAAGAATTTAAAGAGCCAATTAACTCATATACCATCTTAACAATTGTTGTTGATGCAAATATTAAAATAGCTCCTACTAAATATGGTATCATTGATTTTTTGTAATCTGCTTTTTCCTCTGCACTTCCCATCATATACTTTATACCTAATACTAGCAAAATAACTACTGCTACTACTACTCCTACTACTTGTATTACTGATATAATTGAATTTCCAAAATTTTGAATTTTACCTGTATTTACAGTAGCAGAACCTTTAAGACCTTCTAATACTGAACTTGCATCAGTAGCATATGACATTACGCCAATTGCTAAAATGCTAAATATAATACATAATACCACAATTAATTTTTTTGTCTGTTTCATTTCTTTCCTCCTATATTTGTATTTTTATTATAATAAACTCATTTATTGAGTAAATATTAAAAACTTTATTTGTTTAAATATTTTAGCCAATAGCACCTATCAACGAAATTACTAATTTCCATATTGTAAAACCTGAAAATATAACAATGCACCCTGCTATGTATGGGATTAGCGCTTCTTTTACCTTTGCTTTATCTTCTGCACTAGATAGCATAAATTTAATTCCTAGAAATACTCCAATAATTACTGCTAAAACTATTCCCATAATTAAAAGCATATTATATAATGAATTACTTGCATTTTTTAACTTATTTTGCGATATTTTGCTATCTTGATTTTTTCCTGCATTAATAAATTTATCTGCTTCGCTTATTACTTCATCTGCATCATGTGAACTACTTGCTGAAGATTCTCCTAAAACTCCTGTACTACTTCCGGCTTTTTCAATAGCCTCCTGCTCCACTATCTGTCCCTGATCTCTATAATATTGTTGTCTTACTTCTTTTAGTTCCTTTATTGATTGCTTTATCTCTTCTTTTTCTTGCCCAGATGCCTTTTGCTTTTCTTCCTCTAATCTATCAATTTCATCGTCCAGTTTAGCTATTTTTTCTCTTAGTTCTTTTTCACTTAAACCTGATACATAATCAAATCCATTTCCTACTTCACCATTTTCAACTTTCTCTTTGGCTTCTTGATTTTTTATTTCATTTTCATATAAACTTTTAAGATATTCAAGTCCTTCTTTTGTATAACCACTTGGTATCTTCCCCGAGCTAATATATCCTTCTATTTCGTTACATTTATCTTTTAATAAATCCATATAGTTGTTTGCGTTTTTATTTTGTGTCTTAAATTCCTTACATTCTTTTTCCATATCTTTTTTTATGTCATCTCTTAAGCCAGATGATTCTTGTTTATCATCGTTTAAATCATCTATTTCTCTTTGAATATATTCTGCTAAATCTGTCCTAAACGTCCTTCCTGTTCCCATAGAAGTATCTGCTTTTATATTTTTTTTCAGTCCATCTAGCCATCCTTGAAGCATAGTATTATTTTTATCTTTTACTCCTTCTTGTATTATTGTTAATGCTTCAAGATATGTATACCCTTTTTTTTCTACAAATTCATTTGCTGCCTGACGATAGGTCTTTATAATATCTTGATAGTTATCTTCTAAATATTTCAATTCATCTTCAGCCATTACTTTTACATTTGAAGTTAATATTAATAAAATTATTATTAATATTAATATTACTCTTTTCTTTGTTTTCTTCATCTACTTCACTCCTAATACTTAATTGATGAAACTAAATCATATAGTATGCTTAACAAATTAGGTATTGCAAACAACATAACTGCTCCTATTATATATGGTATCATAGTTTCTTTATAACTTGCTTTTTCTTCTGTACTTCCCATCATATATTTTAAACCAATTACCATTATAGAGATTATCGAAACAACTGTTCCTATTACTTGCATTGCTCCTATTATTATGTTTCCCTTATCTATTAGTTTACTACCACTAGCTGTTAAATCTCCAGATGGTTTATAAAAATCTGGATCTGTTAAAGGATCCTTTGCATATGAATTATTTACAAACATGGTAAATATTATGGTTACTATTATAATAATCCACATAAATTTCTTATATATTTTCATTATATTTTCCATCCTTTTTATTTTCTTATCTATTATATCTCATAATCGTTTATTTTTCAATATTTGACAATATTATTTATTTAATTTATTATAATCGACATATTTCTGTAATATTTAT
>CANQZT010000154.1 GCA_947628335.1 uncultured Clostridia bacterium
ACTGATTGATTCATAATCTAATTCTAATAAGTATTTTTGTTTTCTATATTTGTACTCAAGGTATTGTTTTTCTTTTAAGTGAATTACATTATAATATTGCGATAATGCATTTTTTTCAAATGCTGTTGCTGTATTGTTTTTTACTTTTTTATAAATTGAATCCATTACATATTTGTCTATTGCTTCTAAATATAATGCATACATTTCTTCATATTTTTTTAATAATTGTTCTTTCTTATCTGTCTCATCATTATTTTGTTCATTTGTATAATTTTCGAATGCTTTTAATACATTGTTTCTTTTTGTTATAATAAGAAGCCCATTAATACCGACTTTTGTTGGTATCAGTAATTTTGTTATGGTATTTGTTATTTTTCCAAAAAACGTTTTGTTTTCTTCTAGTACTCTCAATCCTCTTTCTGCCATATAACATCATCCTTTCAAAACTCTAATTTTTCGTTTGTACCTATATTTTCAAGCACTTCATATATTACTTCTACTGTAATTGAATTATTTTCTTGTTTATAATTTATTTGTTTATTTACTATATTTTCTACTTCTTTTATTTCTTCTTCTAATTCTTTTTCTAGTTTGCTTCGTAAAATTTGTTTTGCTTCATCTTCCGTATATGTAATTTGCTTTTGTGTAAGTTCAAAATATGTTGTTTTGCAAATTTCTATAGGGAAATAGAAGTTTGAAAATATTTTTAACTTTTTATTCTCATTTATTGTATCATAATTTTCAAAATTTGGAACCCCTTTCGCAAAATTTATTTTGAAATTATTTATATTTATTCCATAATTAGTTTTTTGATTTCCAGTTTTCTCTTCTATTATATTATTCAACGAAATTGTTTCTTTTTTATCATACCAAACTTTTGCTTGTATTTCTCCTTTTGAATGAACATATCTTGTTCCTGTATATTTCCCTTCTATCCATCCTCCTATTAAAATATTACCTTTTTTTACAATATCCCCTTCTTTTACTATGGCAGTACCATTTTGAACATTAATTTTAGTTATTATCCCTTCCTTATTCGAAACAATATTGCAATACTCATTTTCGTCTACTATTTCTGGTTTTTTATCTGATTCCACTATTTCAACAATTGCATTCGTTCCTTTTAAATGGATTCCCATCCATGCAATATCTGAACGTTGCAGACGTACATTGTTTATTATTGCTTTTGTATCAACTTTTTGTTTTAGTTTTCCTATTTGTAATCCATTTTCATTCACAATTTGTAAAATTTCTTCTGTTGAGATAACATCATTTCCAATTATATCTATATTCCATATGAAATTAGATACTACATATATAAATAATATAATCGCTAACAATGCTCCAAAAAATATTTTTCTTTTCTTATATTTATGTATTAAAAATGGTAGTCCTTTCTTTTTTTCAATTTTCACTCGACATTTTGTAGTTTTTGCAATTGTTTTTATTCTTTTAAAATCCTTCATTCCTATATTCGCATACAAAAAACTTGATTTTTTTCTTTTTACATTCCATAATAATATATTTTTACTAATACATATATTAATGAATCTTTCAATAAAATATCCTTCAACACTAATGTTTACATATCCGAATATATAATATAGTAATATTTTAATAAACATTTTCTTTCACCTTTCATTTTTTATTCATCATCTGTCATACTTTCAAAATCTACACTATCTATCTTTCCTAATACCATTATATCTTCACTTGTCATTTCTTTTAGTTTTAAGTTGAAACCATTAATATTAATTACTCCAATATGTGTATTTATCTTTATATAAAAATCATCATATTCTAATATGGACTTATAATTTTCTATTAGTAATTCTTCAAAACCTACTATTGTAACTTTAGGTTTATTTGATATAACTTCTTCTGGCAATTCCAATATATTATTGATTCTTCCATTTTTACATTTTTTCTTTTTCATGGTTCCTCCTGATTTTATAAATATTTTAGATTATTTTTCAAAATTATCTAGATTTAAAAATTCATACCCCATATTTTTAATTTCTTTAATGCATTCGTCTAATACATTTGTGTTATCTTTTGAATTTCCGTGTAGTAAAATTACCGCTCCTGGATGTATATTATCTAAAATTTTCTTTTTAGCATATTCTTCTCTTCCTTGTTTATTTTCATCCCAGTCATCATATGCCAAACTCCACATAACAGTTGTATATCCTAAACTATTGGTTATATTTATTGTTCGTTCGCTAAATTCTCCTTTAGGTGGACGAATGAATGTCATTTCATATCCGAAATTTTTGGTATACTGCTGTATGTAAATCCATAACTTCTTGCTTTATCTGTTCATCTGTTAGATCTGGCATACTTTTATGATTAACAGTATGATTTCCTATAATATGTCCGTCGCTAATCATTTCTTTTACCAGTTCTTCTTGTGTATTAACATAATGAGCTGTTAGAAAGAAAGTAGCTTTTACATCATTTTCTTTTAATACTTGTAATATTCGTGGAGTATATCCTGCTTCATACCCTTCATCAAATGTTAAATATACATACTTTTTTTCCTTTGTTCCAAGTGCTATTCCTTTATATTCATCAATTATTTGCTTGTTTTTACTTCCTAAATCTGGTTGCTCATGGTTATCTACTCTTTTTATTCCCCATCCTATTTTTTTGTTGCTTAGATTCGATACAGATGTTAATACAGCATTTGTATTTCTTTCTCTCACAACTCCTACAATGCAAATACTAATTAATAATACCATTACTCCCAATATCATAATCTTTTTTGTTTTTTTCATATTCTCACTTTCCTCCCTTTGTTCTTGTTCAAGTTTATGAAATTATAGAAAATATTATTACTTAGTTTCATATAAATTACATTTCTTACATATTTTTACATTTTTGTCATATTTTTTCTATTTTTCTTGACATTATAAAAAATTTATTTTAATATTGTAAAAGACGTCTGGAAAAATTTAGCAATTCTTTGAGGTCTTAATTTATTTATACGGAGGATAAAATATGTTGAATTTTGTAATATGTGAAGATAATTTAAATATTCTGAATAAGCTAGACAATATGTTAAATAA
>CANQZT010000155.1 GCA_947628335.1 uncultured Clostridia bacterium
TTTTTTAAATAAATAATTTGTTAAAGTATTGGAGAATAAGTAATGGATATAAGAAATGAGAAACTTGCACATAATCTTATAAAAAATTCTATTTTTTTAAAAGAAGGAGATAATTTATTAGTAGAAACTATAGGGGAGGATGGATTAGAACTTGCAAATACCATTATAAAACATGCAAAAAAAATTAATGCAAGACCAACTCTAAATATAATTAAGTATGATGAATTAAAGGAGTTTTTAATAAATGCAAGTAAAGAAGAAATAATAGAATATGGAAAAAAAGACTATGCAAGAATGCAAAAAATGCAAGCTTATATTGGAATAAGTGCACCGACATCAGACAAGTCTTTAGAAGGTGTTTCTCAAGAAAAGTTAGAAGCTTATAATAGATATTATACTGCATTAGTACATTTAGAGCAAAGAGTTAAATATACAAAATGGTGTATTCTAAGATATCCAAATGAATATTTTGCAAATAAAGCTAATATGACATTGAATGAGTTTAAAGATTTTTATTATAATGTATGCAATGTTGATTATAATAAAATGAAAATTGCAATGGAGCCTTTAAAAGAGTTAATGAATAAAACGGATAAAGTTCATATTATAGCACCTGAAACAAACATTTTTTTTAGTATAAAAGGGATTCCTTCAGAAAAATATTATGGAACATTTAACATACCAGATGGAGAAGTTGCAACTTGTCCTATAAAAAATAGTGTTAATGGTTATATTACTTACAATACAAAAACAAAATATAATGATATTGTCTTTGAAAATATAAGATTTGATTTTATGGATGGAAAAATAGTAAAAGCGACTGCTAAAGAAAATTCTAAAGAATTAAATGAAATTTTAAATACAGATGAAGGAGCAAGATATATCGGAGAATTTGCATTTGGGTTAAATCCATATATAAATAACACTATGTGTGATACGTTATTTGATGAAAAAATAAATGGAAGTTTTCATTTTACTCCAGGAATGGCGTTAGAGGAAAGTGATAATGGAAATAGGTCAGCAATTCATTGGGATATAGTAAAAATACTAAGAAAGGAATTTGGTGGTGGTAAAATTTATTTTGATGATGTTCTGATAATGAAAGATGGAATTTTTGTATTAGATAATTTAAAGGCATTAAATCCTGAAAATTTAAAGTAGAGAAGATAAAATATTATTTATAAGCTTGTCCTCTGTTGTCAGCTTTTGTTACTAAAATAATCAATTCATTTTGATTTAATTCATAAATAATTCTATAATCGCCGAACTCGAAGTCGATATTCATCTTTACAACCTACCATTTTCTTTATATCACCATTTGGAAGATTGTAAATTGCTTGGTAAATTCTTAGTCTTTGAGATTTGTCCTGTTTTTCAATAAATTTGAGAGCTTTAGGTCTAATCTTTATTTTGTAAGTCATCATAAGTCAACCCCTCTCTTTTTAAAATTTCTTCAAAAGATATTGCATTTTTTAATTCTTTTTCTTTGGTATCTTTACTTTCTGTCAAATAGTCTAAATACATTACTTTTTCAGTAATATCCATGTTTTTTAAAATGATAGTAGGTTCTAAGCTTAATAGCTCAGAATCAATAGCTTTTTCCATTAAAATTTTTATAGAATTTAGACATTCTAAATTAAGTCTTGGTGTCATTTTTATAACATCTTTAATTGCTTGAATTTGTGCTTCAGACATACTTAATCAGCTCCTTTCTTTTAAATGTATGTATATATTATAACAAGAGTAAAGTGAATTTACAATATAAAATGCTTTAAATTTCAGGGAGTAATATCGTGCATTACATGATATTACCATTAGTTATGCCTATATTTTGACCAGTTATGCAGTTAGAATCATCAGACAAAAGAAATTTGAAAGTAGGAATAACGTCATTAATAGATAAATTTGTACCTGTAGGACTATTCATGGCATTTTGCTTGATAATTAAATCAGGAATATTATCTAAAAATTTAGTTTCTATCATTGAAGGTGAAACCCCATTTATAGAAATTCCTTTATCAGAATATTCATTAGATAAAGCTTTAACTAAACCTAATAGAGCATATTTTGTAGTAACATAGCTAGAAATAAACTTAGGTGGAATGTTTAATGTACAAGAAGACAACATAACTATTACCTTTCCAGTTTTGTTTTTAGACATGATTGGTAATAATGAATTTAATAAAATAACTAAAGAACGCAAAGATATGTTTAAATCTTTTTCAAAGTTTTCCCATGTAGTCTTTGCAAATTTTATATTTTCATATCTGCCAGCAGGAAGATGAACTATGTGTGTAGGAATTTTTCCTAATTTTTTTATGTTATCAACAAAATTATATGTACTTTCTTCATCTAGAAAGTTTCCTTGTAACAGTATTAATTTTTCTCCTAATTTATTTTTTAATTCTGATAATTTAATATTGTCGTTATTGTGATGAGCTATTATAAAATCGTAGTTATTATATACTTGATTAATCAATTCAGATCCTATATCAGAAGAGGCACCTGTGACTAATAATATTTTATTATTCATTTTTTAGAACACCTACTTTCATTATTCCTCTACAAACTTTAATATTTTTGTTATTTAAAATGGAAAAATTAATTGTAATTTGCTTGAAGACATTATTTATATTTGTAACCTGACCTGTTATTGTTAATGGGCTATCTGAGATAAAAACGGGTTTTTTAAATGTGATTTCGACACTATGAATTATGCAATATTTTCCAGGAATATATACTCCAGCTAAAGTAGATAAAAAAGAAGCTGTTAACATACCATAAACTACTTTCTCCTTAAAACCTTGTGATTTAGCATATTCTAAATCATTATGCAGTGGATTTACGTCTCCAGTCATTTTGCAAAAATCATTTAAATAATCTTCGGTAATACTTACTTTAAAAGATTCTTCCATACCTATTTTTATATCTTCAAATTTATAAGAATTATATTTAATATTATCCATTTTACGTCACCTTTTGTATATTAATATAAATCTATAAAATTTTCAAGATAAAAAAATAAAAATATGAAATATATTTTTGA
>CANQZT010000156.1 GCA_947628335.1 uncultured Clostridia bacterium
GCCATAGCAGGAGGGGGAGATATTGCACTTATTCCTGAAATCCCTTATGATATAAATAAAGCAGCAGAAAAAATTAGAGAAAGAGTAAAAAAAGGAAAACGTTTTAGTGTAGTTGTTGTAGCAGAAGGAGCAGCGCCTAAAAATGGGACAATGTCTATAGAAAAAATGAGAGATAATGGAAAAGGTGTAGACAATACAAAGTTAGGTGGAGCAGGAGAGCGTGTTGCAAGAGAACTAGAAGAATTAACAGGCTTAGAAGCAAGAAATACGACTTTAGGATACATGCAAAGAGGTGGAACGCCAACAGCATTTGACAGAGTATTATCTACTAAATATGGTGCAAAAGCAATGGAACTTGCTTTAGCGGGAAAATTTGGTGTATTAACAGTGTTAAAAGACGGAAAATTAGACTCAGTTTCTTTAGAAGATGTAGTAGGAAATAATAAAGAAATTGGTGCTGTTTCAGGAAATACAGTAGAAAGTAATATAAGAAAAGTAACAATGGATCATGACTTAGTAAAAACAGCAAGAGATATAGGAATTTGCTTAGGAGATTAAGAATATTAGGTTAATGTAGCATATTATTGATATATTGGACATATGAATAAATATAAAAGGAGACATGAAAATGGAAGAAAATAAAGAACAAACAGTTAATACAGAAGAATTAAAAAAAGAAACAGTAGATACAGTTAATAAGGTAAAAGAAACATTAAAAAATGTAGATATTAAAAATGATGCCAAAGCAGCAACAGGATTTGCATCATCAATTTTTAAAGATCCATTTGGAACGATTAGAGAAATTGCAGAAGATAATACTAATAAACACTTTAAAACAGCAATAATATTTATAATTGTATGGACAATAGTAGTTTTTATTAAAGCATTGTCGGTAAAACATTGGTCGTTTGATGCTTTATTTAGAAATATGTTATCACTATTAAAAACTATTTTAGCACCTGCATTAGGAATTGTTGTATATTCATTAATTCTTTATTGTATGAATAAAGAAAACAAAAAATCAATGACTACAACAATCACAACAGTGACAACAGCCAAAATACCAGTAGTTATTGCATCAGTTGCAAGCTTGTTAACATTATTTGCATCAAGTGCATATAAAATAACATCACCATTTGCATCATTATGTTCAGCAATAAGTATTGTATTAACATATTTTTCAGCAAAAGCAATTTGTGGAGAAGAACAAAACTCAAAGTTCTTTAAAAAATTTGTAGTAATTGAAACAATCTACTATGTAGCATATATATTAATTTCGTTCTTAGAAATATATATATAGGAAATAAAATAACAAGAATCCTTATAGTTGATTTATGAGGGTTCTTAAATATTTTTTAAAAATTAATTTGTATAGAAAAATATTACATACGAGAAAGAAGGAAAAAGATGAGAAGTACAGAAAGAATGGAAACAAGGCTACAAAGAGTCGAAATGCATGAATTCTTTTTAGAAAAGATAAATAATGCAATGAAGGAACATAGATATATAGAAGCTAGTTGGCTGATATATTCATGTTTAGAAAATAGATATTTTAGAACGATAGAAAAAATAAAAGGTCAGTGCATTTATGGCGAGAAGAGCTGTAAAAAACCAGATAATAGGTTATCGATAACAACTAAAATAAATTGTGTACAAAACTTGTGTGAGGCAAAATGTGAATGTTTTAGTAAATCATTTCCGGAGGAGTTATTAAAAGAAACAAAAAAGTGGATATTAAAGAGAAATCGCTTGATGCATAATTTATTACAATTAGATTATTATGAAAATATGGATAATGATTTTAAAAGAGTTTCTATAGAAGGTATGGAAATATTAAAAGATACATATAAAGCATGTACGGAGTTTAGAAAAAATTTCTATAACAGCAATTATGAATTTAAATTTCCAAAAGAGGTTATGGAGAAATGTAGATGCAACCCAAAAGAGAACAAAAAGTGGCAAACACGTAAAGTAAAATAAGAAAGATGTTTGTTTATGCAAAATATATTAAAAAAAGATAATAGAAATATTACAATTATATGTCAAACTGTATTATCAAACCTTGAAATATAAGTATTTTCAAGCGTTTTTGGACAATGAAAAAAATGTAAAAAAATAATAAAAATATGTTGACAATTGAGTTAATATAATATAAAATACTTGTATCAAATATAGTGTTATTAAATTTTTAATCTATATATGAAGTTTAAATTGAAGGAGGTGAATTATTTTACATCATGAAACACATGCAAGAAAGCAAAAAAAAACCAATTAAGAAAATTATTCTAGTTGTTTTAATTGCTTTAATTGTAGCTTTAATTATCTTTCTAGTACTTAACAATGGTGGCTCAATAGATGAATCACAGTTAATGAACACTGTTACGAATGAAATTGAAGAAATTGTGTATGATGAACATGGGGGAGACGAATTAGTTACTGTAGATACTGTCGATTACCCAGAATCTGTTTCTGGATATTCAGTAATTGGTAAAATAGAAATTGATAAAATCGACATTCAAAGTTACATCTTTGAAAAAACTACAAAAGCTTCGTTGAAACTTGGGGCTACTAAATTTTGGGGGCCAGATATTAATGAACCTGGTAATATCTGTATTAGTGGTCACAACTACCAAAAATTATTTGGTAAATTAAAAAATCTCTCTGTTCGGTGATACTTTTTCATTAATTAGAAAATCCGATGGAGTAAAAATTACTTATAAGATTTTTGATATTGTTGATAAAGTAAATCCATATGATATGCAATATACAGAGCAACAAGATGATGGCATTCGAAAAGCTACATTAATTACATGTGATCCGGGAGGCCTTACTAGACTTATTGTTAGAGCCCAGGAAATCTCAAGTTAACACAGCGTTAACTTAGCGACTTTGGACAATGGCAACATTGAAAAAATTATAAGAATTTTAGTGACTTATTTTTGCGTAAAATTGCATTTTTGCGCAAATTGTAGAATAATTACTTACGAAAAAATTAAAAAATTTAAGGTAAAACAA
>CANQZT010000157.1 GCA_947628335.1 uncultured Clostridia bacterium
ATTGCAGGTAAGGAAGCGATGGGATTTGGTGATGTAAAACTAATGGGAGCATTAGGTTTATATTTTGGATTGAGTGGAATAATTGTAATTTCACTACTTGCATTTTTAATAGGGGCAATTTTGAGTATAATATTACTTGCTACAAAAATAAAGAAAACAAGTGAGTACATACCATTTGGTCCGTTTATTGTAATTGCTGCATTTATAGTATTATTTGTTCCATTTGGAACAATTGTAACAATCTTATTTGAAATATTTACATTAGGAATGTATGAAAGAGTATAAAGAAAGGGGCATACGAATATGAACCCAAAAATAAAATGGTTAAGGGAAAAAATATCACGTATGGATATGCAAGGGATGATTATTTCTAATCAAGTTAATATTAGATATTTATTAGGAATAGAAGCTGAAGGGATTTTGTTATTAACAAGAAAAGAAAACATATATATTACAGATGCAAGGTATATAGAAAAAGTAAATACAATGTTAACAATTGATGATGAAATAATTGTAACAGACATTCGTAGTGTATCAAGGGATGACTATGATAATTTCTTTATGTTTTGTGAGAATGTAGGGTTTGAAGAAAATAATTTAACTTATGCTAAATATAAAGATTATTTGCAACGATATAGAATAAATAATTTTGTTGAAACAGAAAATATAATTGAAAAACAAAGAATGATAAAAGATGAAAATGAAATAGAAAATATTTCTAAAGCATGTAAGATAACAGACGATTGTTTTACACACCTACAAAGTTTTATAAAAAAAGGGATTACGGAAAAAGAAATTGCAAAAGAAATAGAAAATTATTTTTTTGCAAATGGAGCAGATGGATTAGCTTTTGATACGGTAGTTGCATCTGGTAAAAATTCATCTTTGCCACATGCTGTACCAACAGATAGAAAAATTGTATCAGGAGACATTATAACGATTGATTTTGGATGCAAATATAAGGGATATTGTTCAGATATGACAAGGACAATATTTATAGATTTTGTACAGGATTATATAAAACCAGTTTATGATTTAGTATTAAAAAATCAAACATTAACATTAAAACAATATTATGATGGAGCTAATATACGCATATTATCTAAAATGGTGGAAAATGATTTTAGATTACATAATTTTGAATTAGTACATGCATTAGGTCATGGAGTAGGATTAGATATTCATGAAGAACCAGTAATTAGCAGTAGAAAAGGAGATTTTTATTTAAAAGAAAATATGGTAGTAACAGACGAACCAGGAATATATATAGCTGGAAAATTTGGTGTAAGAATAGAAGATACAGTACTAATCACGAAGTCAGGAGCAAAAGTTTTAACTAATTCAAGTAAGGATTATATAATACTAAAAGGATAAATATAAGCAAAAATCTTGATTTTATCATAAATTTAGTATAAAATAGATAAGAAATAGAAATAATATTAAGGAGGAAATAAAAATGGCAGAAGTATATATGGCAGGAGATTTTAGAAATGGAACAACATTTGAAATGGACGGAAACGTATATAAAGTAGTTGAATTTCAACATGTAAAACCAGGAAAAGGAGCAGCATTTGTAAGAACAAAATTAAAAAATGTAATAAGTGGAGCAGTTCTTGAAAAAACATTTAACCCATCAGAGAAATATCCAGGAGCAGAAATAGAAAAAAGAGATATGCAATACTTATATAACGACGGAGATTTATATTACTTTATGGATAATGATACATACGAGCAAATACCATTAAATAAAGAACAACTAGGAGATAGTTTAAAATATATAAAAGAAAATATGAGTGTAAAAATACTATCTTTTAAAGGAAATGTATTTGCAGTAGAGCCACCAATGTTTGTAGAATTAGAAGTAACATATACAGAACCAGGATTTAGTGGAAACACAACAACAACATCAGGCAAACCAGCAACATTAGAAAATGGATATGAAATCAGTGTTCCATTATTTATAAATATAGGTGATGTTATAAAAATTGATACAAGAACAGGCGAATATATGGAAAGAGTTTAATTAAGAGAGGATGAGAATTACAAAGTGTCAAAATTACAAGAAAATTTTAAGACGATTATAAAAAAAATAGAGGAGAGAATAACTGATCCAGAAGAACTTAAATTTATAAAAGAACAGATAGCAGATTTGTCAATGCTATATATTGATGAGTTAAACAAAATAATGGATTTAAGTGAAAGGCAAGTTAATCAAGTTTTTGAAAATCAAAAACTTTTAGAAAAGAAATTAGAACGTGTTGAAAGAGGAATGTCGACAATTGAGAAAGAGTTATTTGTAGAAGACGAATATGATTTTGAGATTGTGTGTCCATATTGTAACCATGAATTTGTAACTGAAATTGATTCAAATAAAAAAGAGGTTGAGTGTCCAGAGTGTCATAATATAATCGAGTTAGATTGGAATGGTGAAGAACATGATCATGAGTGTTTTGATCATCATTGTGGTGGATGTCACGGATGCAGTCAAGAAGATGATGAAATAGATGAAGAAATTATACAATATAATGATGATGAAATAGACGATAACGACGATGATATGTAAAATATATGAAAAAAGAGAAACGTTAAATAAGCTAATGTTTCTCTTTTTGGGTTAAAATAAATTGAAAGTATTGATAAAATAAACAAAGTGTGTTTAAATAATATTGGAGGGAAGAATATGAGCGAAAAAGTATATTCTATAGAAGAGATAAGAAATATTTTAAAAGAAATATTAAAAAATACACCTGTTTATACAGTTATACTATTTGGTTCTTATGCAAAAAAATCTGCTAATAAAAATAGTGATATAGATTTTATTATAGATACGAAAGAAACGCTAATGGGATTTAAGTTGTATAGTCTAATTACTAAAATAGAAAAAGCATTTAATAAACCAGTAGATGCTTTTGAAAAATCAGAAATAATAGAAAATTCAAAAATAGATAAAGAAATAAAAAAGACAGGAGTAATAGTATATGAAAAAT
>CANQZT010000158.1 GCA_947628335.1 uncultured Clostridia bacterium
GGATATTTTTTTCCTTCCCCAAATTCTACCTCATGCCCAAACACTTCAAAATCACTATCTACAATTGATAATATTATATATTTCATTGCTTTTATAATTAATCTTTTTAATCTAAATGTCTGATTTCTAAATTTTGCAGAACTAATAAAGATTTGATTTTGTCGTAAACTTAGTTTTTCATCTATTATTTTATCAATTATCTCTTTTAATTTCTCATCATCTATTTCACTTAAATTTAATCCCAAATTATCTACTTCTTCAAAAAATGTATCTATTACATCATGCATAAAACTTCCTGTGTCTAGGCTTTGCAATTTGAAGGTTTCATCTTCTTTTAATTTTAATCCATATTTTAAATAAAATGAAAATGGACATTTTTGATAACTTTCAAGTCTTGATACGCTAGTTTTAATAGTATTCCCATAAAGCTTATTTATATTTTCTTTGTTAATTTTTTCTGGAATATTTGAAAAGTCTAACGCCTTTATTGCATTTTCTAATCGATTATTCCAAGCTTCATCCTCTTTAAAAATCTTATAAACTTCAAACCAAACTTTATCTATTTCTTTCCCGTCTTGGAAATTTCTAATATTTAATAGCAATTCATCAAATACAGCTTCTTTACTTGTTATTGCTGTTTTTCTTGTAACAACATCACTTTCTTCTTTCAAGTTTGGAAAAATTCTTTTTATTTTTAGTAAAAGAGTTGAAGGCTTTTCTGCTATTCCTTCATTATTTGATGAAATGTATGAAAGATAAAGCTTTTCCTCACTTGTTGTAAATGCTTTATATATATTAAAAGTGTCATCAAAGATTGCTTCTTTTGTTGTTTTTGCAAGTTCTAGGTTCATCTTTTTTAATTTTTCTCTATCACTATCTGATAAAAATCCCTCATCAGTATTTACACTTGGAAAGCTTCCATCATTTAAACCTACAATAAAAATAACCTTAGTTACTTTGCTCCTTGACCTATCTACATCTCCAACTATTACTTGGTCAAAACCTGCAGGCAATTTTCCAAGTCCATTTTCAGAAAAAGAAATTTTCAAAAATGATGCATATTTTTCAAAAGTAATTTTCTCATCTCCAAAAACTTTTACTATTTCATCAAGTATTTTTATAACCGTATTAAAGCTTGCTTCATATTCAGAAGCTAAATCTCCATTATATTCTTCAAGCTCTTTTGCTTTTTCTTGCAATTTTTTATCAATTTCATTTTCAATAAAAAATTCATAAATTGCTTTACTTAAATTTTTTGCATTCATATTTTTATAGCATTTTTCTTTGAACGCTATAAGTGGTCCAATTGCTCTTTTTCTTATATCATTTAATTCTTTTAGAGCCTCTTCGTCTTCTCCAAATTTCCAATCTTCTCTGTACCATTTGCTATATTTTATGCCCCATTTTTTTGCATAATTTTCTATCTTATAAATTTCTTCATTTGTTAAACCTGAAAACTTTGTTTTTATATATGCAATAACACTTTCATATGACCAGTTTTTAGCAAATACATCTAAAAGACATGTTATATATTTTATCAAAATGTTTTGACTTAAATCCTTTTTTTCATCAATATATACTGGTATATCATATTTAGAAAAAATTGCTTTTATTAATCCTGAATATGTATCTATATTTTTCGTAATTATTCCAATTTCTCTATATCTATATCCATTATCTCTAACACATTCTATAATTTTTTGTGCAACATGTTCTATTTCAGAATATGGATTTAGTGCCAGAAATAACTCTATATTTTTATTTTCTCTTTTATATTTTTTATAAAAAGATGCATAAATATTTTCTTCTAAAAATTTTAACTCATCATTTTTAAACCTATAATTTTCATTTAAAATAATAGGCTTTTTTAATTTTATATTATTTCTATTTGCAATTTCAGTAAGATGAGATGCAGTTATTCTATTACTATAAAAAAGTTCTTCCGAATCGATTGATACATCTAAAGTATCTGCACAAATTGTTACATATATATCTTTTGAAACTTTTAAAAGTTCCTCTATTACTCTATATTCTTGAGGAGTAAATCCAACAAATTCGTCTATAAATATGCTAGAGTTATCAAATAATTTTGATATTTTTATATTTTCTGCAAGATATGTTAATGAATCATTTTCGTCTAAAAACTTCTCACTTATGGCTTCTTGAAATTTGGCATAAATATTTTCTAAGTCTTCTAGTTTTGCTTTTAAATACTTATCTTTTACATTTTTTGTAACATCTGCAAGTCTTTCTTTTGTAACATTATGTTTTTTAAATTCTGTTATACTTCTTTCTATAATTTCTACATTTTGCTGACTTTTGCCTAAGAATTTTAGGTCAAGTTTAGAAGAATCTAAAATATCATATATGAGCATTGATTTTCCAAAGCCTTCTATATTTTTTAAACTATTTTCGCATTCATTTAAAACTCTATATGCCATACGAGAAAAAGTCAAAACTTCAGCGTTAACTGTACTACCAGTTTTGACTGTTTCTAAAAGTTTTTGCTCAGCTGTAAAAGAAAATTGTTCTGGAGTTATTATATATATTTTTTCTGATCTATTTATTAAATTTTTAACTTTTTCAAAAATGTATGTACTTTTTCCTGTTCCAGATCTACCACAAATAATGTTTAATCCCAAGTTCTTTAATCCTTTCTTTTTATCCTATATCTCTTCTTTGGTAAAATAAATATTGTTGTGCAAGTCCTGCTAAATCTTTATACTTTTCTTTTGCAAAAGCTTGCAAATATTCTTTTTTTACTTTTGTTTCATCTTCTTCCTTTATATATAGCTCATTCATTACACGCCTTACCCATACATCTACTGGGAACACGTTAAACTTTTTTAAGCTAAATAGCATTATGCAATCTGCAACTTTTCCTCCAACACCTGGAAGTTCCATTAATTTTTCACGAAGTACATCTGTGTCTTGCTCTTC
>CANQZT010000159.1 GCA_947628335.1 uncultured Clostridia bacterium
AAGTTATTAACTAATTTTTGAGACAATTTTTCTTTTTCGGATTTTTCATATAAAGAATAAATATAGTAAGAAGCAAGGCCAAGTGTTATAATAGTTGAAATACATAATTGAAATATAAAAAAATTTCTTAAAATATTAGAGTGTTTATCTTGAAGGGGGGTTTCATCTTTAATTTCTTTATTACCATGTATATATATGATTTGATTCACATGTGCCTCCATAAAATTAAATATTTATATATATTTTTTCATAAAAAATAAAAAATATTTATGAATAATAAAAATAATATAAGATTTGAAAAAATAGCAAATGTTAGTGTAAAATAAATCTTGATAAAGCAAAATAAATATGCTAGAATAAATATGTAAAAACAAATATGAGGGGGAACACAAATGAGAAGTTTAACAAGTTATTTATTTATGATATTTATGGGAATGTTTTGGGTATTTAGAATGATAGTTGCATTTACATCAACTTTAGGAATTGATATAGGATTTGCACCTTTAAATATAAATATGGAAATTATATTATTGTTTGTTACTTTTGTATGCATTATTCTTGTAGGAAAGGCAAAATTATTAGGTGGTATTATATATTTGGTATCATATGGAATGTATTTTGGAGTAGACTTATATAATTCAGTTATGACGATTATTAATGGTGGTGCATTATCTTTAACGCAAGCATCTAATGTAATGGTATCTTTTGTAGGAATTGTAATCCCTGTTGTTGTATTTTTCACATTATTAGTAGATAAAAATAAAGAAGCACATCCAATTGATAAAAAAACAGACTGGTTTTATAAAAATAAAGAGTTTGATAGAAAGATGGATGAAAGAGCTGACCAAAATCAATATAGAAACTATTAAAAGTTGGTATGTATAAAAGATGCAATGACCAATGATAATAAAGGAGTGAAGATGAATAATAAAGAAAATGAATTAAAATCAAACATAAACTGGTATCCAGGTCATATGGCAAAAACCAAAAAACAAATTATGGAAGATTTGAAATTAATAGATGTAGTAATAGAATTATTAGATGCACGTATACCTATTTCAAGCCAAAATCCAAATTTTAAAGAAATAGTCGGTAATAAAAAAAGAATTATTGCATTAAATAAAAGTGATTTGTCAGATGAAATTGAAAATAAAAAATGGATAAAGTATTTTGAAAAAAAAGGTGAAAGAGCTGTATTAACTGATGCCAATACAGGGACTGGAATTCAAGATATATTAAGACAAGTTGAAAAAATAATGGAAGATGATTTAGAAAAAAGCTCTATAAAAGGAAGAGTTGGAAAATCTATTAGAGTAATGATACTTGGGATACCTAATGTTGGAAAATCATCATTTATTAATAGAATTTCTAAAAAAACATCGGCAGGTGTTGGTAATAAACCAGGTTTTACAAAGCAAGAACAGTGGGTAAGGGTATCAAACCATATAGAACTATTAGATACACCAGGTGTATTATGGCCTAAATTTGAAAGCGAGGAAGTTGCATTAAATTTATCGTATATTGGAACAATAAAAGATGAAATATTAGAAAAGACAGAAATTGCTTTTTATCTGTTAAAATTTTTAATTGAAAACTACATAGAAGAACTTTGCAACAGATATAAGCTTACAAAAATACAGATAAATCAACTCATGAATAAAAACGTAAATATAAATGAACAAATTATGGAAGTATTTTATGAAATAGGGAGAAAAAGAGGAGCTATTATTTCGGGAGGCCAAATTGACGAAGAAAAGGTAGCAAATTTGTTATTAGATGATTTTAGAACTGGAAGGATAGGAAGAATATCGCTTGAGAAGGTAAAATAATAGGAGGAGCCAATTGGAAAACATAATGGAGGAACTAATAAAAAAAGAAGAACAAGAAATTAATTTAATGTCACCACTAATATGGGCTTATGTTGGTGATGCAATATATGAGTTATATGTAAGAACATATTTAGTAGATAATACGCAATTAAAACCACATAGACTACATATTGAGTCTATAAAATATGTAAAAGCAGGGGCACAAGCTAAGATATTAGAGAAATTAACAGATGATTTAACACAAGAAGAAAAAGATATAGTAAGGAGAGCACGAAATACACGGTAACCATCATTTACCTAAAAATGCAAATGTAGCAGAATATAGTTATGCAACAGCATTAGAAGGATTAATCGGATATTTATATTTAACTAAAAAAAATAATAGATTAGATGAAATAATGAAAAAATGTATTAAATATGCAAAAACGGATTGACTAAATAAGCGTAAATATGGTATAAATAAATATGATTTATATTATGGCCCGTTGGTCAAGCGGTTAAGACGCAGCCCTCTCAAGGCTGAATCATGGGTTCGATTCCCGTACGGGTCACCAAGATAGCGCTATACGAACCCAAATAGCGTTTTTTATTATTTTGGAGGTGTATATTATAGATAATTAAATATTTTCCTAAAAGTTTAATCTAATAAGCATTGACGTACATAAAAGCGTATGCTATAATATAATTATATTTGGAGGTGTTTAAAATGACTAATACCAATATAACCAATTTTAGAAAAGA
Organism: uncultured Clostridia bacterium; assembly: GCA_947628335.1. Next base: position 2,571 of record CANQZT010000159.1, read on the forward strand.
TATTTATAAACTTTTAGAAAATACCATAAAATACAATGAACCTATTAATGTATCAACAAAAGATGGAAATGCAGTTGTTTTATCTGAAGAAGATTATAATAATTTAATTGAAACGTTATATATATCTTCCATACCAAAATTAAAAGAAGAACTTATAAAAAGAAAGAACTCTTCTAATAACGATTTTGTAAAAGAAGATGAGGTGGATTGGTAATTGTATAAAATAGAATATCATAAGAAAGCACTAAAAGATATTGATAAATTAAAACAAAATAATCTTGTAAAAAAAGCAAAAGCTCTAATTGAAGTTATAAAAAATAATCCATTTCAAAATCCACCACCTTATGAAAAATTATTACGGTGATTTAA
>CANQZT010000160.1 GCA_947628335.1 uncultured Clostridia bacterium
TACCGCGGAATTTAAACTTTCGTCCCTGCATTTGCAGAAGATGAAAGTTTTTTTGTTTATCTTTTGCGTAATATTTTATATTAAAAGGAGGAATTTTTATGTATAGAACACACAATTGTGGAGAAATCCGAATTAGTGATGTTGGAAAAACTGTTTCTATTGCTGGATGGGTTCAAACCATCCGTGATTTAGGAGGTGTTGTTTTTATTGACGTAAGAGATCAATATGGTATTACACAAGCAGTTATTTCTGGAAATGATGAATTAGTTGATTTCGTTAGTCACATTCCTTGTGAATCTACGATTACTCTAACTGGAACTGTTAGAAAAAGAGATGAAGAAACATATAATGCCAATATTGCAACTGGTGAAGTAGAAGTTTTTATTGAGAAAATTGATATTTTAGGAAAAAGAACCAAATACCTTCCTTTCGAAATTAATTCTAATACAAGTATTAGAGAAGATCTACGTTTACAATATAGATTTTTAGATTTACGAAATGAGAAATTAAAAAATAATCTTATTTTAAGAGCAAAGGTGTTACAATTTTTACGCACTCAAATGATTGAACAAGGATTTTTAGAAGTACAAACTCCAATCCTTGCAAACTCTTCTCCAGAAGGTGCGCGTGATTATTTAGTACCTAGCAGACTTCATCCTGGTAAATTTTATGCTTTACCACAAGCACCTCAACAATTTAAACAATTATTAATGGTATCTGGAATTGATAGATATTTTCAAATTGCTCCTTGTTTCCGTGATGAGGATGCGAGAGCCGACCGTGCACCAGGAGAGTTTTATCAATTAGATATGGAAATGAGTTTTGCAACACAAGAAGATGTATTTAACGTTATGGAACCAGTTATTTACAACACTTTTAAGAATTTTTCTAATAAAGAAATTATAAAATATCCATTTCCTCGTATAACTTATAAAGATGCTATGTTAAAATATGGAACAGATAAACCAGACTTAAGAAACCCTCTTGTTATTATTGATTTATCTGAATTCTTTAGCAGATGTACTTTTAAACCTTTCCATAATAAAACTGTTCGTGCAATTAAAGTAGAAGGTCACATGTCAAAAGGATTTCATGAAAAAATGTTAGCTTTTGCTACTTCTATTGGTATGGGTGGTCTTGGATATTTAGAGGTACAGGAAGATTTAAGCTATAAAGGACCTATCGATAAATTTATTCCTGATGATATGAAAAAAGAATTATTAGAACTTGCCAATTTAAAAATTAATGATACAATTTTCTTTATTGCTGATAATGAAAAACGTGCAAATGATTTCGCAGGTCAAATTCGTACTGAACTTGGAAAACGCTTAAACCTTATTTCAGAAAACGTATTTAGTTTTTGTTGGATTATTGATTTTCCAATGTATGAATTAAATGATGAAGGTAAAATAGAATTTAGTCATAATCCATTCTCTATGCCACAAGGCGAACTAGAAGCTTTAAACAATATGGATCCTTTAGATATTTTAGCTTATCAATATGATATTGTGTGCAATGGCATCGAACTTTCATCTGGAGCAGTTCGTAATCATGACGTTAATATTATGGAAAAAGCCTTTGAAATTGGAGGATATACTAAAGAACAACTACAAGAAAAATTTGGAGCTCTTTATACTGCTTTTCAATATGGTGCTCCACCACATGCAGGTATTGCACCTGGTATAGATAGAATGCTTATGCTTTTAAGTGATGAAGATACTATCCGTGAAGTAATTGCATTTCCTTTAAATAGTAAAGCTGAAGATTTGTTGATGAGATCTCCTGGAAAAGTAAGCAATTCTGCACTTCGTGATGTTCATATAAAATTAGATATAAAAGAATAATCTATTTGTGTATAATAGTAAGAGAGTAGAAAAATTCTACTCTCTTACTATTATGCACCATAATATGCATCTAATAAAATTTGCTTTATTTCAGTTACAAGAGGCACTCTTGGATTTGCTGTTGTACATTGGTCTTCAAATGCTCTGTCTGCAATCTCATCAACCTTTGATAAAAACTCTTGTTCATCAACACCTGCTTCTTTGAAACTTTTTGGCATTTCTAGTTTCTGTATTAATTCTTTTACCTTTTGAATTAACGAATTTACTCCTTCTTCTGTTGTACTTGCAGGTAATCCATTCTTCCTTGCAAGATTTGCATATTTTTCATCTGCTATAAAATACTCATACTTTGGAAACGATACAAATTTTGTAGGTTTCGTTGCATTATATCTTATAACATAAGGTAATAATATTGCATTTGCTCTACCATGTGGTATATGAAATTCTCCTCCCATTTTGTGAGCAATAGAATGATTTACCCCTAAAAATGCATTTGTAAACGCCATACCTGCTATACAACTTGCATTATGCATTTTTTCTCTTGCCGTCTTATCCGAACCATTTTCATATGCTACACATAAGTTATTTAACACAAGTTCTGTTGCTTTTTCTGCAAGGGCATCTGTATAGTCTGTCGCTAAATTTGATACATATGCTTCAATTGCATGTGTTAACACATCCATACCCGTATCTGCTGTAATTCTCTTTGGTAATGTCATAACTAAATCTGGATCAACTATTGCAACATCTGGTGTTAACTCATAATCTGCAAGTGGATATTTTTTGTTTTGTACTTTATCTGTGATAACTGCAAATGAAGTAACTTCTGAACCTGTTCCTGATGTTGTTGGTATTGCTACTAATTTTGCTTTTTGACCTAATTTTGGAAATTTATAGGTACGTTTACGTATATCCATAAATTTTAATTTTAATCCCTCTACATCTGCTTCTGGATGTTCGTAAAATAGCCACATTCCTTTTGCTGCATCTATAGCACTTCCACCACCAATTGCTATTATAACATCAGGGGTAAAGTTTTCTATTTGTTTTACACCTCTTT
>CANQZT010000161.1 GCA_947628335.1 uncultured Clostridia bacterium
GTAGTATGTCTGATTCTCTATTTATCCAATATTGTGTTTTTTCCATTAGGCTATTAATTCTATCTTTACTCTCTATATCGCCATATAATCTATATTTTTCAAAATCTGCTTTGCCAAGTTCTTCATACATATATCTAACAAAACTTGCCATATATCCTTGATAATTACTTGGAACTAATATATTCGTATATTCATTTTGCATTTCCTCTAAAGAAATTCCCATGTAATCTGCCATTGCATTTTCCTCAGCCACAGTGTTCATACTTTCTTCAATCATTAAACCCGTTGTTTTTATACATTTTTTTACAATCCTATTATCTTCAGCCTTTGAAAACGAATAAGTAAATTCAGCAGTACCTATTCTTTCTTTTAATGTTCCATCCTTTTGCATTGTATACTGATCTTTTTCTGCATGCCATGCATGACCTAATTCATGTATCAAATGAGCTACATTTATATCTGTACCTAAAAATTCCTCTGCTTTTTTATCAACTTTTTGAATATATACAAAAGATTTTTTTCCTTTTAAATTCATATTTTCATCTAGTATTTCATTTGAAACGTATGCTCCTGCTCCCATTAACTTTCCATATTCACCCAAATCCTTGTTTTCTTCTATAATTCTGCTATCTTTACCAATAAATTGTTCTACTAACTCATTATATCCTTCTTGAGTAAGATTTTTAGTTATTACAATTGGTGTATGACTTAACATTTGATAAAATAAATTTCGCTCATCTTTATTAGAATCTTTAAGCATTAATGGAATAGCTTTTAACAAAACTGTTCTTAAGCTATCTATTCCTTCTACATCTTTGGTATTATAATTATATTTTAGACATATTTCATCTACTATATCTCTGCATTCGTTCAATATATCTTCCGTTTTCATTAGTACTATTTCCTCTCCATTATTTCTACTAAATTTATTGTACACTATTATTTTAAAAGTGTCTATAACTTTATTACACAATTTTGAAGATATATAGACAATAGCATAAAAAGCATTTTAGTATCTTAATTTTAATACTAAAATGCTTCATTGTAATTCGGTATTTTGTACTATAAATCAATTTTTACATCTTCACGTTTTTTATCTTCTGCATTGAAAAATTCTTTTCTGACCATTCCTTTAGAGTTTGCAACTATACTAGATGGGAATGTGACAATTTTTTGATTATATGAAGATACGTTTGCATTATATAGTCTACGTGCTGCTTGTAAATGTTCTTCAACATCTGCTATTGCTTGTTGTAATTCTTTATAATTTTCACTTGCCTTTAAATCTGGATAATTTTCTGCTAATAAAGTTATTTTTGAATAATTCTCCTCCATAGCAGCATTCGCATCATTCTTTTCTTGCATTGTCATTCCTTTACGCAATTCAATTGTTTTAAATATAGTTTCTTGTTCATATTTAGTATATCCTTTAACAACATCCATCATTTTTGTTAATACATCGTATCTTTTTGTTAAAGCTACATCAATTCCAGAATTTGCTTCTTCAATTTTAACAAGTGCTCTATTTAGTCCATTAGATATTGAAATAAAGTAAGCAAATATCATTACTACAATAACTATTACAATAAGTACTAATGCCATTTTTTTACACCCCCTTTTTAAATAAATCATTATCAAGATTAAGTTCATCTATAAATTGAGTTATTACTTCTATATCTTGCAATATCCTAGTATTTATTTTTTCTTCATCTATTTTCTTAAACACACTGTCAGGTTCAAATGAATCTTTATTATCGTTTATTCCAATATGTAGTCGATTATCTATAAAACACAAAAGAAGTTTTCCTTTATTTAATTCATCTAACTTTTCGATTTTTGACATAAGCGATGGTGTGATAATATAAAAAGCATCATGTTCATTTTGTGCATATACATTAAATTTTTTATTAAAGCTTTCTGATTCCATTGAAACTTTTTTAAATACATCGTTTTTATTACCAAATAATGTAAATGTTTTTACTTTTGAATTTCCAAATCCTTTTTGTGCAATTTGAACATCTGCTTTAAAAGTTTTATTAAAATCAAATATCATCCATCTTCCATGAAAAATCGTAACATATGTAGTAGATGTATTACCATCTGAATCGGTAGTTTCATGTTCTTCTTCAATATGAACATCTGATTGTTCAAATTTAATATCTTTATATTTAGCCGAAACATAATCTTCTGAATGATATCTATCTCCCATATACATCATGTTAGTATCTGCAATTGTTGCATATGATATACCATGCTCAGGTTCATAAATTAAATCTGTGAACTTTTTTTCAAGAGCCTTTACTACAAATGTTTTCTTAAATAAACTTTTATATCGTGCATCTAATTTAAAAGTAGCTATTGCTGTTATTATCATACCTAGTGCAATTGGAAATATTATAAGCATAAAATTATACGATACTGTAAATATAGTTGCTATTATTGTAAATATTAAACATATTATATAACGCCTCTTTATTTTTAACCTTAAATTTTCTAATTCTTCCATTTTTATCTCCATTTTTTATAAATTCTAATTTTGCATAAAGATTTGTTGACCTTTTATTAAGTCGTAATTTACTAATTTATTATCATTTAAATCCTCTTTATGCATATCAATTCCAGTAATTTGGCTATTTTCATACGTTGTGTAATAATATATTCCTTTGTCCATATTACAACAAGAACTATAAATAGTTATTTCATATTTTTCATTTCCCATGTGAACACATCCTCTTTGTTGATATACCGAACCTAAAATATGAAAAAATTGGCTTATACTTTCTGATTCTGAAATTCCTGATTTTGAGTTCATTTTAGTAAATGTTGCTTTTACAAATCTAGATGCAGATGATAAATCGCCTGGCAACCC
>CANQZT010000162.1 GCA_947628335.1 uncultured Clostridia bacterium
TTCTGCAAATTCGTCACATATAATTAATAAATGTGGCACTGGTGTATCAACTACTCCTGAATGATATAATTTTTGATATTTATATATATCTATTGTTCCTTCATCTGTCATATCTCTTGCTTTATTAAATATTATTTGTCTTCTTCTTAATTCACTTTGTATTGAATCTAATGATCTTTGTAATCCTACTGTATCTATATTCGTTATTGTTCCAACCAAGTGTGGTAATTTTATGTCTCTTTTTTGAAATGCTCCTGCTAATCCTCCACCTTTATAGTCTATTAATACAAATGTTAAATCATCTGGATGATAGTTGACTGCAAGTGATAATATGTATGTTATTATAAACTCACTTTTTCCTGATCCAGTACTACCTGCAATTAATCCATGTGGTCCATGAAATTTTTCGTGAATATCTAATAGTATTGGCATTCCTGCTGCATCAATTCCTATTGGGGCTCTTAATGATAATGTTGCATCATTATTTTTCCATCTTTGTAAAATATTTAGTTGCTCTATACAACCCACATCATACATTTCCAAAAATGTATAATTATTTGGTAATAACATTCCTCCAGCTGATGTGTATTTTATTGGTATATTCGATATAGACTGAATTATTTTATCAAAGAAAAATGTTTGTGAATCATCAAATGAAAATTGTTTCTTATTTGTAGATGATATTTCACTATCAAATATAGTACCCTTTTTGTCATCTATACTAATAAATGTTTTACATTCGTTTGGTAAATGCATTAAATTATTTGTCATACATAACAAACTAAATCCTACATTTATTTTTGATTTTAATATTTCAGAAATCGCTTTTATATTTTCTATTTTTCTATAATCGTCTGTAATAATTAGGTAGTATGGCATAAATGCTTTATAGTCTGTATTATTTCCTTGATGTTGTGATCTTTCTTTATATTCTTCTTCAAGATATCTTGCTATTTCTTTCATATCTTCATAATTGTCTGCAAAAAATCTGATCTGTTTAGAATCATCCCACACATGTGGTAACATTTTTACATAATCCCATTTTTTATCTTCTTTAACGAAAAACACTAGCTTTAAATCTTCATAACTTTGAAATGTTATTAATTGCAAAATTAAACTTTGCATTAATTTATCGTTTTTTTCTTTATCTTTTGAAATTATTGCTGAAACATTTTTTTCAACAAATGACATTGCTATTGGTGCATCTTTTAAAATTTTTGATTTATCACCTATGGTATTTAACATTTCTACTAAATTGTCATCTTCCATTGTGAATGATTCTTCTGGATATTGAATATTAATATTTAAAGGTACATCTCCTATTCCTAATCTTACACTTAAAAAATCTGGATCTTCAATTTTCCTTTCCCAAAGGCGCATGCCTCTTTCTAATATTATTTTTATACAATCTTCTACTTGAACGTAATTTTCAACTAGTATGTTTCTTTGCTTCGTCATTATTTTATCTATGACTTTTATTTTTGAATTTATATATTCTTTATATCTTTTTTGACGTTTTTCTTCATACTTTATTTTTTGTCTTTTTTGATATTTTTGATTTAACATTGGAAAGATTATCATACTTGCTAGCATCGCGAATGCAATTAATAGTGTAAACATTACTTGTTTTTTGTCTGCTGATCCACTCATCAAATTATCTATTGCAGATACAATAGATACCATTGACATTACTCCCATAGATAACATGGAACCAAACATTAGAATTGCTGGCATATCTTCGTTACTTTGTATTTGTGGTGGTGGATCTATTCTTATTTTTTCACATTCTATTACATTTGTTATTCTTGGTGATCTAGAAAAATATTCGTTTTCATCATATAATTGTATTTCTTCGTCATCTTCTGCTTGTATTGGTGGTATTTCAATATTCCTGTTAATTATTTTGAATGTTTCATTATTATAACTAACTTTATTTTGTGGATTATTTATTAATATGTTACTTCCCATTATTATAATCTTTAGTCCCATAATGAAGACTACATCTCCATTAAATAGCACTTTTCGTTCTAAAACAGGCGTATCATTTAAAAATGTTCCAAATTTTCTGTCATAATTTTCTATCATCCATCTCCCATTATTAAAGAATATTTTAGCATGATTGCTTTCTACTAGTGCATTTTTATATACTATATGATTATTTATACTGCTTCCAATTAATATTTCTGATGTATTTACAACATTCAACCATGTAAAATTCTCTTCATTAACTGGTGAACAGTATAATATATATACATCATTCATATTTCCTATGGTAACACAATACATATTATTTTCACTTAAAATAATTTTGTCTATTATATTTTCTTGGGATTGTTCTATTTGAATATTATCATTATATATTTTTACAAGCTTTGCATTTATAATTCTTGCATAATTTGTACTTATGACTTGCCATTTTCCATTTTGCGCTTGAATATTTATTAATTTTCTTTCGTTTTCTCCGCTTGTATCACTTATCCAATAGTTTCCATTTGCAATTTGTGGCAATACTATTTGATATTTTGCATTTTTGCCTATAAGTGTTACTAGCATACATTTTCCCCCTATTCATCTTTTGTCTTTTCTAATAATTATACTAAATATATATATATTGTCAAAGCTAAATTTTTACTAAAAAACCAATTTTTTTACTTTTTATTTCATATTTTTTTAGGGAAATAAATACTACAATTTACAGCATTCATATATTAAATTTTATTTACAAATATGTTACTATTTTATTTCTTCTTAACTCACTAATTTTTCTCCTGTTTTAATACATTTTCCTCATTACTATTTTTTACATGAAAAAAACTTATTCCCGTAAGCAAATAAGCTATTCTTATTATATACTCTCTTTAATCTT
>CANQZT010000163.1 GCA_947628335.1 uncultured Clostridia bacterium
GTGTCAGAATATGAAGGAATTGATGTTTCTGTTGGATTTGATAATTATGATGAAATAAAAAAATTTCTAAATAGATCGCAAGAACAAGAATTCGATTATGACGTAGCTTTAATAGATGTTGATAATGTATGGAATTACCAAAAACTGAATGTGCAAGAAAGTGAAAAAAAATATTTTGTAACATCGTTTGATTTATACTCTTTAAAAAAAGGATTAGAATTAATAAATGACTTACCAGTCCCAACGAAGATGACTAAAGTTATATTTTCTAAAGATATGCTAAAAGAAGATGATGAATATTTGAATTATTTATCATTAGGATCAAAAGCAATATGGAATGAAGAATATAGAGTGTATTTACCATTAGACAATGGTGATCAAAGTGTTATAATAGAAAATCAACGAGTTGCAAAAATAGGAATTAGAAAATTGAGTGTGCATTATAAAGAAAGTTTGTGCTATATTGTACAAGACATAGCAGATGATGTTAAAGAGCAAGAGGTAAGAAAAGCATTCAAATTTTTAGAAAAGGATGTGTAAAAAATGGCAATTGTATCATTTTGGAGTAATAGTCATAGACAAACAGGTCAAACAATGTCACTTGTGGCAATTGCAACAAGTATGGCAATTGAACATAATTATAAAATATTAGTAATATCTACAAAGTATAATGATGATACATTAGATTTATGTTTTGGAGGAATCGACAGAAATAAAAAATTAATAAATAGATTAGGAGTTAACACTAATATTGCTGTCGACAATGGAATAGAGGGATTAGCAAAAGTGGCATATAGTAGCAGAATGACTCCAGATATTATACAAAATTACACACATGTAATATACAAAAATAGATTAGAAATTTTATACAGTTACAGAGAACAAAAAGATAGACCAACAAAAGAAGAATATATGAAAACAAAAGAAATATACAAAGATATTATACAAAATGCAGCTCAATTTTATGATATGGTATTTGTGGATTTAAATAAAGGCATAGAAGATGAAATGGTAAAACAAATACTAAAAATTTCAGATGTTGTTGTATACACTGTAGAGCAAAAAATAAATATGATTAATGACTTCCTTGAATTAAAAAAGGAATTTTCGGAAGGCAAGAAAGACAATATGATATTAAATATAGGAAGGTTTGATAATAGTTCAAAATACACAACAAAAAACATATCAAGATATGTAGGAATAAAAAAAGACATGACGACTATTCCATATAATACCTTATATAATGAAGCAGCAGTTGAACAAAGCGTAGCAGATTTATTTTTAAGAATAAGAAAAGTTAGCCCAACTGATAGAAATGCAAGATTTGTTAAATTAGTGCAAGAAGCGGGCGATAGAATTATTTATAAAATACAAGAATTACAAATGAGAATGTAATCTAAAAGGGAGGAGACATATATGATAATAAATTTTATCTTAATTGTTATCGTATTACTAGGTGCTGTAACTGTGATTATGCGTTCGGTAACCAAAAAGAAAGAACAAAAAGTAGAACAAGAAGTTGATGTTGTTGATGATAAAACATATACATTAGATAAAATGACAGCATTTGTTAAAAAAAGACTAGATGAAATTACAAAGATAAATTTATATGATATAGGCCTTTCAGAAGAGGAATTAAAAAGAAGAAAAAAGAAAAAGTATGAATTAAAAAAGGCATTAAAAGGATGTACTTATGGAGATGTTAATGATAAAAAATATATAAAAGAATTAATTTACGATTTACTCTTAAAAGAATATGGAGTAGATGAAATAAACATATCAAAGGCAATACCTTTTGATGTTCCATCTTTATTAACAGATCAAGACAAATTTGATATATTAATATATATGTATAAAAAAGAATTTGGATATGAAGCATTAACACAATTAATAAAAAAATACAATCTAGCAGTATTAAAATACATAGAGGGAGAAACAAAACCAAGTTATGTAATAACAGGAGAAGAAATAAGCGATATATATGAAAAAGAACAATTAGATTTATCATTTGCTGATAAACTAAACGTTGTAGTACAAAGAATTTATCAACATTATAAAGGATATAGCAGTATAGATGAAGTAAGAGATATGAACATAGATGGTGTTTCAGGAGGAGTATCAGGACTTCCAGAATCGTTCTTAAGCCAAGTTGCTCAAACAGATGGAGATTATTTAGATCAAGTATTAGAAAATAAAGTACCACGTGCTTGTGATAGTATTTGGATTTTCTTCCAAGGTAAATCTATAAGACTTGCTTTTCTATCTTTTGGAACAGAAAGTGAATTAAAAAGAGTATGTCAAAATATATATAAATATAATAATCCAGGTCAATTATCAGATACTAATGGTTATAAAATTAACGAAATGAAAGACGGTTCTCGTGTCGTAGTTGTAAGACCATCTTTCTCTGAAACATGGGCATTTTTTGTAAGAAAATTTGATGTAAAAAGAGCAACACTAGAACAATTAATTGTTTATCCTGGAAAAGAAAAAGCAATTGATTTATTAAAATTCTTAGTAAAAGGTGCGAGAATTATTGCACTTACTGGTGAGCAAGGTTGTGGTAAGACAACAATGCTTATGGGAATGATTGAAAATATATATGAAACAATGAACATAAGGGTTCAGGAAACAGCATTCGAATTGCACTTAAGAAAAATATATCCAACAAGAAACATATTAACATTTAGAGAAACAGAAACAATTTCAGGTCAAGAGGGATTAGACGTTCAAAAGAAAACTGACGGTTCTGTAAACATCATAGGTGAGGTCGCAACTGACCCCGTAGCATCTTGGATGATTCAAGCAGCCCAAGTTGCT
>CANQZT010000164.1 GCA_947628335.1 uncultured Clostridia bacterium
CCTTTCTTTTTTAAGTTAAAGTTAGTATTTCATATCCTTCTTCAATTATTTTCTTAAATTCTTCTGATATATTATGCCAATCTATTAAATCTACGCAATATTTTAAATTTGATTCTTCAAATTCTTCTCTTAGTTTAGAATATTTCTTTATAGATATTTTTTCTTTATCTTTTACAGCAATATCTATATCTGAATATTCTTTATTAGTATGTTTGTACCTTGAACCAAATATTCGTATTTCTGCATTAGGAACATATTTTTTTAGAATTGCTTTTATTATTTGTAATTGCTCTTTTTCTATAGCTATCATTTAATTTGTTCTAACCTTTCTTGCAATTTTTTTGCACATGCTGGAAAAATAATTGCTTGATTAAAAACATCATCTGCTTTTATTCCATCATAATCATGCGATGTCATATTTCGTGCTTCATGGAAAATGAACCATTTTTCTACATCTTCAATTAATTTATTTTTTGCTGCAATTCTAAATAATTCTTTTCTAGAAATTCCATCTACTGCTGTACTTCCTATATTTTCTTCTAACCATTTTTTCATCAATTTCCATGAAATTTCATAACATACTTCAAAATTTTGTATAATTCCTGATTTTATAATTTCAATTTCATTTTGACTATCATACATGTTTTTCTTTTTGTTATATATTTCTATTCCGCTTTCTAATGCAATTCTTGCCTTTTCCAAGCTTGTATAACTTAAACTCATATTTCCTCCTTCTTTTTATACATCTCTATGCTTATCTAAATTTACAAATTTTGTATAGTTACCTAGCCACCATAAGTCTACAGTTCCTGTTGATCCTGCTCTATGCTTTGCTATAATTACTTCTGCAATACCTTTTTTTTCACTTTCTTCATTATAATACTCATCTCTATATAAGAACATAACTATATCAGCATCTTGTTCTATTGCTCCCGATTCACGTAAGTCTGATAATATTGGTCTATGATCTGGACGTTGTTCTGGCGCTCTCGAAAGTTGCGAAAGTGCAATTACTGGAACATTTATTTCTTTTGCTAGTATTTTTAATGAACGACTTATTTCAGAAATTTCTTGTTCACGACTTCCTCCTCTTTTTGAACTACTTCCTTGTACTAATTGTAGATAATCTATTACTACAAGCCCTATGTTTTTTTCTAGCTTTAGTTTTCTACATTTTGCTCTTATTTCCATTACGGATATTCCTGGTGTATCATCTATATAAATTCCTGATTCTGAAAGTGGCCCTAATGCACCTGCTAGTTTTACCCAATCTTCATCATCAATTTTTCCAGTTCTTACCTTGTTACTATCTACCATTGCTTCACTACACAATATTCTATTTGCCATTTGTTCTTTAGACATCTCTAAGCTAAATATTACTACTGGCATTTTTGCTCTTACTGCTGCATTTGTGGCAATATTTAATGCGAATGCTGATTTTCCCATAGCTGGTCTTGCTGCAACTAGTATCAAATCTGATTCGTGTAATCCTGCTGTTCTTTTATCTAAATCAATAAATCCTGTTGGAACTCCTGTTATTTGTTGTTTTTGGTTATACAGTTTCTCTAAATCTACAAATGTATCTACTAATATATCTTTAATAGAAGAATAGCCTTTTTTACTTTTTTGTTGCATTATATTAAACATTTTTCTCTCTGCTTCATCTACAATCATATCTACTTCTTCTGTTGGCTCATATCCTAATGCAATTATTTCATTTGCTGTACTTATAAGATTTCTAAGCATGGATTTTTCTTCTACAATTTTTATGTATTTTTCTATATTAGCACTTGTTGGTGCCATATCTGGTAAGCTTGCTAAATATTCTATTCCTCCTACTACATCAAATTTTCCCATAGATACTAATTCTGCTTTTAATGTTATAATATCAATCGGGTCTGCTTTGTTATACAAGTTTAAAATTGCCTCATATATTATTCTATTATCTTCACGATAAAAGTCTTCTGTTTTTAACACTTCTATCGCTGATATAACTGCATCCTTGTCTGTTAACATACTTCCAAGAATAGCTTGTTCTGCTTCTATATCATTTGGTGGCACTTTTCCTAGTTCCATTATTTATCCCTTCTTTATAATTTGTTTTATTGGCCTATTACTTTAATTTTTAATTTTCCAATAACTCCATCATACAATTTTATTTCTATTGTAAATGTACCTAACACTTTTATTGGCTCTTCTAATAATATTTTCTTTTTATCTACTTTTATTTGATATTGTTTTTCTAGACTTTCTTGTATTTCTTTTGCTGTTATAGAACCAAAAACTCTTCCATTTTCTCCACTTTTTACTGTTAATTTTAAAATTATTTCGTCTATTTTCTTTGCTATTTTTAATGCTTCTTCTTTTTCTAATTCTTTTCTATGTTCTTGTGATGTTTGTTTTGATTTTAAATTCGTCATGTTTCCCTTATCAGCTGGTACAGCTAAATTTTTGGGAAATAAATAGTTTCTTGCATATCCATCATTTGCATTTATAATTTGGTCTTTTTTTCCGACTCCTTTTATATCTTCTTTTAATATAACTTTCATATATGTTGACTCCCTTCTTGTTACTTATTTATTTATGTTTTATATTGTATACTATAAATGCTTTTTTTTCAAGTATATGCTTATATATAACTCGAACATATCTTCAAATTTATTTTGTCGATTTTTGTCGTTCAAATTTTCTTGACTTTTTTCTAATATTATTGTTTAATCTATTTGTTCAATATTTTTTATTCAATTTTTATTTTTTGAATTATTTTTTCTTCATTTTTCTAAAATATTTTCAAAAAAGCAAAAATTTTA
>CANQZT010000165.1 GCA_947628335.1 uncultured Clostridia bacterium
GAATATTTATGGAAAATTTAAAAGAAGAATATGAGAAATTAAATATTAATATTCCACCAGAAGTTATTGAAATAAAAAAAGATGTAAAAATTGACAGATAGGAGATAAATTGTGAAAGAAAAAGTCTCAGATATTGATAAATATAATGAAATTATAAAAAATGTTAATCAAAAAGTTGAGAATGAACTAAATGAAAAAATAAGCAAAAAATCTTTAGGATATAAACATTATTTTGATTTAAAGAAGAAGGAAACTTTGGAAAAAGAGTATGGAATAAAATGGAAAACATTTCAAGAAAGAAATGAAGGTTGTTCTATAGATTAGAAGGAGTTATTGATGGATGAAATAAATGTAGATTATTTTAGTATATTAGAGCAATTGGTAAAGGAAAACGCTTATTTAAATGAGTTTGAGAAAATTCCGGTATCAGTAAGAGTTGAGTATATAAAAAAATTTAAACAGATAAATACTAATCTTATATATTCAATAGGATTCGAAGAATTTGTAAATTCGATTTCAAGTTTTGAAAATGATGAAGATAAATGCAAATATTTACTAAAATTATACTCAATAACACAGGACAATATATTTTTAGGTTTTACAGAAGATATCAATGATGATTTTTATAAGATGAAATTAAGAGAATTTTATGGAATATCTGATTTTAATGATATAATTCCAACATTTTGTGAAAAAAGTGAAAAATATAAAGAGATATTAGTACAAATGAATAAAATGAATAGTGAAGATGAAATCTATGAATATGTTAGTACAATTAAGGATAAAGATATTCAACAATTATTTTTTTATAAAACGGAAGATCTAACAAAAAGAAAAATGATTGTTGATAATATAGAAGAAGACATTTCAGAAGATATGGTCGATTATGCAAAAACAGTTCAAAATATGATCTTTGATTATTTCGAAAATAACTCTAATGGTCTATTTACAGAGAAAGAAAAAATAGAATTGCAAATGATATTTAAACGAACAAAAGTTATGCTCGTTGATGAATTTGTAGATAATACTGTCAATCGGTAATATGGATCAAAAAAATTATAAATTAAGAATTAGGGAAAATATAAGATATAATCCAGAACATATTATATTAGTATTATTACACGAATATGGTCATGCAATTAGTCAGAAAAGATTTAAAACAGCAGATTATAGAACGAGCGAACAAGAATTAATTGAAGAAGGTATGGCAGATACATTTGCAGATATTGTTGCTCGTTCATTTGATAAAATAACTATAAATGGGCAAGAAATAAATCTACATGAAGCAACCATGTTAAATTATTCAGATTATAAAAATCATAATAATGTAGTTAGAACAATGCTATATCCATTAAAAGAAGCGGGGCAAGATAAAGAGGCAATATTTAATTATTATTTCGATAATAAATTAAAATTTTTTGAATTAACTTTAGGCACAGATTATATAAAAAAATTGCCAACAGATTTTAATAAAAATCCTAATTATGTAGAGTTTAGTTGGAATGAAATATACAACAATCATAAAGATGGATACAAAGAAATAGATTATAATTCTGTTTATGCAATCAATAATGAAAAATTAAACGAGTTTAGTAGAAGATATAATACAGAAGTAGAAAAAGAAGAGCAAGATCCTCATAAAGTGCAAAATAATATTAAAGAAATTGCTGAAATCAAAGACGAATTAGTAGATTATTATGATTTATATGGAATTGGCACATCTGAAAAATGGGGAACGATACAAGAAAAATTGAAAAAAGAATTAAAAAAATGGATACTAAGAGCAAATGCAACAAGTAAAAAAGAAACATTAGATGAAGTGTTTCAACATATTGATGAAATTAGTGATGCTTTAGAATTATTTAAACCAAAAAATGAAGAAAAAAGAAAACAATATGATGCACAGTTAGAACAACAGAAAAGAAGAAAAGTAATTAGTGGTAATGCGAAAGAAAAAATGATAAATAGAAACAATAAGATAGAAAGTATTGTTGCAAGTATCAAAAATAATCCTACAGGTTTAGAATATTTAAAGGAAATTAAGCAACAAAGGACAAGGCAGATAAAAGATAGAGAGTCAAATAAAGATTTTTATGCTTCAAATTTAAAGCAAATGGATGATAATGAAAGATAAGGAAGAAACGATATTTATTTGTGATATAAAAATAATATGGTATAGTAATAATTATGGGAGCAATTATTATGGACGAAAAGGAATTAATATACGAAGGAATTGAAACAGCATTTATTGATTACAATAATCAATCGAATATAGCTTATAAACCTCAGTTTATTTCAAATGATTATAAAGAAGGACGAAAAGTAATATCTAGTATAGAAGACGAATTATTAAAATGTGATAGATTTGATATTAGTGTTGCTTTTATTACAGATGGAGGCATTACTCCGTTATTACAAACTTTTAAAATATTAGAAGAAAAAGGAATTAAAGGAAGAATATTAACTACTGATTATTTGCAATTTAGTGAGCCTAAAGCTTTAAGAAAATTAGCTACATTTAAAAATATAGAGTTAAAAATGTATATGGCTGAAGAAGCAGGAGAAGGCTTTCATACTAAAGGATATATCTTTAAAAATAATGATATATATAGAATTATTATTGGAAGTTCAAATATGACTCAAAAAGCATTATCAGTAAATAAGGAATGGAATACAAAAATTGTATCTACAGAATATGGTGAATATGTAAAAGAAATTCTAAATGAATTTGAAAATCTTTG
>CANQZT010000166.1 GCA_947628335.1 uncultured Clostridia bacterium
ACCTTATACTTGCGAAGATTTGTCATGTGGTGAATTAGTAATTGCGAATAATACGAATTTAATTGTAACTGATATCACAGATACGGGATTTATTGTTAGTGATAATGGTAAAAAACGTTTGATATTTTTTAAAGATATCAGCCAAGATGAATATGCTAGATTGATAGGAGCAATTAAATTGAATTAAGAAGATTAACCTTGTTATATATGAAAAATTTTATATAGAATAAGAAAAAAGTCGATTTTATTATACAATAAAAACAAAAAGCTAAAATTAAAGGAAATTTTAGCTTTTTGTTTTTTATAATTACTATCTATTAAATAAGTATTAGACTAGAACCGTTTCTTATATTTGTTTCTATAATGCTTTTATTTAATTCGTAAGGCTTAGCTGTTAATCTATCATATAATATTGGCATTGAACTAGGCTTATAATATCCTCCACTAAATTCATTAACTGCCTTTATTAATAATTTAATAACATTATAAATTCTTTTATTTAATGGTATCCATATGTCATATTCTTCTCCAATTGTAGGAACATATAATTTTACTAAAATTTTATTCATCATCATCACCTTTTTCTTTTATTCCTATTAATTTTACAAGGGTTGTTTGACCTTGTTTTACTGCATATCCAAAACTTATTCCACAATTGTTTGATACTTCTCTTCTTGAATTTATATTTAACAAATACTGATCTTCAATACCATTACCTAGCCATATTCCTGTGTCTCCCATAACATGTTTTTTATACCATTCATCATACTGGTGATTTTTTAATCTTGTGGCATTATCTACAAAAATGAAGTTATAATTTCCAATATCCTCTGCTTTTTGTAGGGTTGCTGAAAAAACATTTATGTCATTTAGGTCATTTAAAAATTTATCCAATCCTATTATAATGCATAATTCATTTACATTATCTGCTTCTGTCTTTTCTTCCATTTTTTCACAATATGCTTTAAATTCATTGTTTATATTTATCTTTTTTGTCTGTATTATTCTTTCTGCATCAAAAATAGTAATGTTAATATTATCTAAACTTTCGAATTCTTGAATCAAATAAGTAATAAATTGCAATGTATCTTCTATATTTTTATATGTAATAATATTTATAATATTTTTTATAAAATCCCATGTGTATATATTTAGCGTCTTTTTAGCAATTCCTAATGGTATTGATGTTAAATCTTTTAATTCTTCTTGTACGTCTTCCATAGTTACACATTCTGGAATTATTGGTATATGTTTAGCAACTGTATGATTATTTTCTTTAAGCTTTGTAATTACTTCTTTTATGTGAATATTCCAATCTTCTGGTGGACATATTTTAGCTGTCTGAAACTCATATACATTGTCTGTTCCTAATGATACTAGGCCTCTACCAAAAATTGGTGATGGTCTTTTTTTACCTAATTTTTCAAATATGTTTAAATAATCATCTTGATTGTTTAATTGTAATGCAATTTTCTGTTTAAAGTTCTGTGCTAGTCTATATCTTAAGTTATAATGTGAACTTGTAGTAATTACGAATACTATTCCACTTTTTATACCTTCTCTAGTTAAAACTTGTAACAAATCTTCATATTTATCGCCATAGTTTTCAGCAAATACTTCATAATTATTTATTACTACTATAATCATTGGCATTATTTTTCCACTTGTACTTAGATATAAATTATAGTCTCCATTATAATCAGATAGTTCTGCTTTTCTATTTTTTATTTCTTTTTGTAGCATATCAAAAAATCTACTTATTTTTTCTACATCATTTCCAAATACAATATCACCAACATGTGGTACTCCTTTGAATATTTTTAATGCTTCAGTTCCAAAATCTAATAAATATAATTGTACATCATCACTACTATATGTCGTAATGGTATCATATACCATTGTACTTAACAAGGTTTCTTTTCCACTTTCAGCATTTCCAAAAATTATTGTGTTTCCTTCTGTTGATAATCTTAAACTTACTACTCCTTGTTGTTGATTATATGGATCATCATATTCACCTATTACTGGATCAATATTTCTTTTTGTTGGTTTTATATTATATTTTTCTCTTATATCCTTAAGGAATATTGTCTCTGGAATATTTTCTAACCATAATGATTCTTCTTTTATATCATTTTGCTCTGCAATTTCATATATGTATTTAACTATATTCGTTAATTGCTCACCATTACTATTAACAACTTTTTTTATTGTATCATCTACTCTTTTTATTATTACTCCTGTATTAGATACAAATTCTATTGATGTATCTATTTTCTTTTTTGTAATATTTGATGGATAATATGGTGCACCTGACCATGCAGATTGGCCTAATACAAAATATTCATCATTTCCAACTTGTAAGTAAAATTGACCTGCACTTTTTAAATTTGCTGCATCTGGTCTTTTTATTACATCCATACTATCTGATTTGTCTTGTACTTTCAAACAGATTCCAAATTTGCTGTTACTACGTATTTGTTCATTTACTATTCCTGCTGGTTTTTGTGTTGCTAGAATAAGATGTACTCCTAAACTACGTCCAATTCTGGCTACACTTATTAATTCATCCATAAAATCTTGTTGTTGTTGTTTTAATTCTGCAAATTCGTCACATATAATTAATAAATGTGGCACTGGTGTATCAACTACTCCTGAATGATATAATTTTTGAT
>CANQZT010000167.1 GCA_947628335.1 uncultured Clostridia bacterium
TGTTGCAGTTCCATTTATATTTAGTTGAGTAGCAAATGCTGAATAGCCTACTGCCATTAATGCTACTACAATTAATATTGCTACAATTATAATATTTCTTTTGCTTTTCAATTTTTTGCCCTCCTTTAATTTGGCATAAATCTTTTTATTAAAGGTTTCATATTAAATTTATACCTAATTTATTATATGTAAATTTTTTGGTTATGTTAAAAAAAGCAGTTCACAAACTTTTTATAGTTTAGTAAACTGCTTTTTACTATAAACTTGCTGCAATTACTATATCTCCGAGTAAAATTATCATCTTCAGATATAATAGTAATATATACTGATACAGCTTTATTTTTTTCTAACTCTACATCTCTTGCCACTTTAAATGTTATGCTATTTATATTATTACAGATAACTTCAATTGGAGATATTCCTACTAAAGTAACGTTCTCCAAATACATATTTACTCTAATTCTAAAATAATCCTTATCTGAATTATTATTGATAGTTAAAATATATTGTTTTTCATTTTCAGTCTCTGGTATATAATTAATATTTTTTTCAATTTTAAAATCTTTTAACTCTTCTTCATTATCATTCAATGTAAGTGTTGCATTTCCATTTGTAATAATTATTCCTTCTCTTTCAACTTCTTCTTTGGTATTTGCAGATATTGTGATATGATTTTTAGTAAAATATTTTGCATATTCCTCAGGTGTCATAGAATTACTTAAACTTAAATCTACTTGAAACGTAATATTTAAAATAACTGTTCCTCCTGGTTCAATTCGGCTGTCCCACTTAGTATTATTTAATACCCAAGAGTTATCTTCTCTTACTGCATCAATTCCAAATGGGAATGAAATATATTCCGTATCTTCTATTTTCAATTTCCATTCATAACAAGTTAATTTTGAGTCATTCTCAATAGTAATTTCATAAAAAAATACATTTTCTATTTGACTTATTTTTACAAATTTTAATTTTGGTCTCCATTTTTCTTCTGGGCTATTAATACTTGCACTTCCATATATATTAAAATTAGTTTTTAATATTGCATATCCATAAGCCATGAACATATACAAAAATATTAAAAGTAAAAAAATTATAAATGGTAATTTTTTGCTTAAAAATCTTTTTAATTTTCTCCTCATTTTGTCCTAAAACTCCTCTAAAAATCCCTTTCATATTTATTATATGTTTTTAACTTTTTCTATGTACTTTTTATCTTCTAAAAATAAAAAATTTACAAAACTTTAATATTGTAAAATACTCAAAGTTTTACTAAAACGTATTGAAACCTTTTGACGTTTTATAGTATAATTTTTATATAAAATTACTTCAAAATGATTATTAATAAAGAAAAAGTAATGTAAGTATTGCAAAGGAGGTTTATATATGAAATTAATTAAGATACAAAAAGCAATATCAATTATGTGTAGTGTATTAGGAATTATTTTATCATTATTCGGACTAACACTTGGCTTACAGAGTATTGGGGCAAATGTTTTTGACCAATTAGGAATTATCTTTATAATACCTTCTATTTTTGTATTACTTATCATTGTATTTGATTTTTTAATAACAGTTGGTAAAATTAAAAAAGGATTAATATATTCTTGTATAAGCACTTTAGTAAAAATAGGAATTACAATATTGTTAATTCCAAGTACTATCTATGATTATAAATATGAATTACAATATGGTGTATCAAATTTAAATTTTAATTTGATTTTAATTGTTTTTCTTGTAATAATTGCAATCCCATCTATTCTAAATACAATTAGTTTAAGTTCTTTAAGAAAAAGCAATAAGTAATTATAGTATTTTGAAATAGTATATATATTAATTATTAGAGATAATTCTTACTATGCAAAAATTTAAAAAAAAGAAGACTTAAATCTAAACAATTTAAGTCTTCTAAGCAAGTTTAAAATTTTCCATTTAATAATTGTGTTCATTAGCTATTGTTGGATACTTATTTGCATTGTCAAATACCCATTTATGTACATGAAGGTCATAACTGTTATCTGCTAATCCAACATCTATTAATCTATTTTTCATTTCATCTACATTAATTTTACTTATATTATCAGTTAAAGTTGTAGCAAAAGATTCTACTTTCATATTTGCTTCATCCATCTTTGTCCATTCATAATTTTGGTTACTTGCAGTATGTCTTTCATTATAATAAACATTAGTAACTGTATGATTACCAGTAGTATTTATATATCCTATACCATAAGTATATGCTTCCGAAAGTCCAGATACGCTTCCTATGTTATAAACATTAATTACTTTAAATGTTGAAGCAGAATTAAGATGTCCAAATATCCCTCCTGCATAATTAGTAGTACTGGTTACTCCTCCTGCATTGTAAGAATTTACTATATATGCAGAATCATTTGCATCACTAGAAAAAGCTCCTATTAAACCTCCTGCTTGGTATCCATTTATTTCACCTTTGTTGTATGAATTTATAAGATATACATGAACATTATTTCCATAACCTAAAATTCCACCACTTGCTGAATTATTGTTTTTATTAACTAAAGCCTCCGTTAAAGTCCCTTCATTATGACAATCAATTACATAAGCAGTTCCCCCAGTATTAATATGA
>CANQZT010000168.1 GCA_947628335.1 uncultured Clostridia bacterium
TTTGTTAGGCCTTTTTCATGCTTAATTAAGTTATCTACTTTTCTTAAATTAAACATATTCTTCTTTGTTTCTGTTTCGTGATGATGTCTTGCATTTGAATTACGATATTTGAAATACATCATACAAAAATATATAATTCCTGCTAATAGGAATAACCAATTATATTCAAAGTCAGCAAACCACATTAGTATAATTCCTAATAATTCTACAAGACATGATACTCCTATCAACTTTGGCATATGTATTGGTACACTTCCCATTGCTTCTTTGGTTCTCGCATTTACTGCTACATAATGTAATATGCTACTATTATCACTTTTTACTTGCTGATAACTATATAACCATACTGGCAAATATGCTGTTTTCCACTGTTTCCCCTTTACATCAAGTTGTTCTACTTGCCAATTTACTCCTCTATCATAATCTTTCAGTGTCTCATTTGCTGCATATCTTGCTATATCTTTTGATTCATTGTCTACTATTGGACGTAACTGATCTATATTTGTATCTCTTCTTTCTGATGTATATCCTTTTAAATAGTTCGCATTATACCTTACACTATTTTCTATATCAAATGGCATAATTGCATTTATAACATTATTTGTCTTATTTGAACTTTTATTTAATTTATCTGAACTTGATTCCACTGTTAATCCTTCTATTGTTAGGTCAAATTCTCTTTCTACTTCATATAAATCTGCATCATAATATGTTGTACTATCATTTCCACTTCCGTCTTGTATATCTCCTTACTAGATGCTCCCCATGTCCTGTAAAACGTGCATGTGAATTTATATCTACTACCATATATGGAAAATATACTCCCATTATATTTTCTGTCGTAAATTCTTCTCTAAACTTTGGATGTGCAAAAAATTTCCTTTTTCCTACAAATTCTTCTATTTCTTTTTTGGCTTCTGCCTTTGTTAACTTAAATGGTAATACCACATCTGGTATTGCTCCATTTGGTATTTGTTGATTTACTGATAATGTGTTTCTACACCAATGGCATCTTGCTTGGGTACTTTCTGCTGTATCTATTACTACTTCTGCTCCACAACTACTACATTTAAACGTTACTACATTTTGCGTATCTTCTACTATATCTTGTGTCCCTGACCCCATTATCTCGCCTTCTAGTTTGCTTATGTCTGTTTCCATTACTTCTAGTTTTTCTGGCTCAAATTCATGCCTACAAAAATTACATCTTAATTTTCCTGTTTTAGCATTTACCGATATATCTGTTGATCCACATTGTGGACATTTATTTTGTCCATCTTTTGCTCCTTCATCTGTTTTTACTATTTTTGGCTCTGTATTTAATATTGGATTTATCGCCACTTATCTCACACCCCCAAAAGCTTTTTCTTTTGCTCATCATACTCTTCTTGGGTTATTAAGCCTTCATCTAACATCTTTTTAAACTTTGATAACTTTTCATATGGATCTTCTTGCACTGGGGCACTTGCTGGTTGGGCTGGTTGCACTGGTTGTTGTACTTGTCCCATTACTCCTCCTGCTGCTTGCATTCCCATTCCCATAAATGCCATTCCTGCTCCTCCTCCATTTGCTCCTGCTGCTTGCATTCCTCTTGCTACTGATTGTTGCATAAATGAGTTCCCTCTTGCTCCTGATAATGCATCTGCTTTCTTTACATCTGATAATAGCGCTTTTGTGTCCTCATCATATTCTATTGCTTGTATTGCTACTTTTACTATTTCTAATCCTCTATCTGTTTTCCAACTATATCCTTCTTCTACTGCTTGTGATAAACTTTTTGCAAATCCTATTTGGTCTCCTTGTATTTTTGTTATACGATTTCCTTTATCTGGATCATTTGTATAATTTGAAAATGCTGCTGACAAACTACTTACTACTTCATTAAATAGTTGCGCTCCTGCATCATTATCCATATCTGCAAAATCAAATACTTCTCCATCTGTTAAATAACTTGCTGGTACAAAATTTTTTATGAATAATATTGGATCTACTATTTTTAATGTGTATGTTCCTCTTGTTACTGCTCCTACTTGTGCTCCTAAATATGCATCATCCCAATAAATTTCTGCTTGTGTTCCAAATCTGTTATTTGGTATTTCTTTTAAATTTACATAGAATGCTGTTTGATTTGAACCTGGTTGGCCTCCATATTTAAATCTTTCCCAACTTTGTTTAATTAAAGATGATATTATTCCATCTCCTGCAAATACTGATTGGGCATTTGTATCTTCTGATGTATATGTAAATCCTCCTGCTTCTGTTATTATTCCTGTTATTCCTCCTTCTTGCATTGTAACAAGTCCCATTCCTTCTGGTACAAGTATTTTACTTCCATTAGAAATGATATTGTTTGATCCTTTTGTGTTTGATCCTCTTCCTGCATTTGTACCTTGTAATACTGCTGGACAAATTCCTGCTGTTGCTGGCACTCCTGGCATTGGTACTACAAAGTCTAACCATTGATCTGCAAATGTTCCTCCTATTGCTCCTGCAAATGCTTTAATAAATCCCATTAAAATTACCTCCTTT
>CANQZT010000169.1 GCA_947628335.1 uncultured Clostridia bacterium
GATACTAATTCTACAAATTTTATTCCTTTTGGTAAATAGTCTTTTATTTCTGTTGCATATCCATTTACATTTCCTTCATTATATACAGTTATTGTATATTCTATTATACTACCTGTTGTGACTTTTAAATCTGTTTTGTCGTGTTTATACTTTGCTGTAGTATCACTTCCATTGTCTAATGGTGTAAGATCTACTTCTGGTGTTCTTCCCTCTGTTGCAACATCATTTACTTTCGTAATTGATTTTCTTAAAGCTAAATCAAAAGATTGACCAGGAATTATTACTCCTTCAAAGTCGTCATCATCTTGTTGACCTTTTGTATAGCTATCTTCTGTTCCATTTCCTCGATAGCTATTATTTTGTTTATCTTCTGGAAAATTGCTTGTTTGTGAATCTCTATCTAGTGTAATATCTTTATTTGCTTCATTATCATAATACTTTGTTATCTCTGCTATATTTACTAATCTTTGATCTGTTGTCGTCGCTTCAGCTGTAACTTCACATTTAATAACTATTGTATCACTTGCAAGAGGCTTTCCTGTTTCGTGTTTATTTAATGCATTTTTAGTTTGATTTGTAATTTTTATTGTGGTTGTTCCATCTTCATTTTTCTGAGCTGAAGCACTATAATTACTGCTAGATACCAATTCTTTAAATTCTATTCCTTTTGGTAAATAATCTTTTATTTCTGCTGCACATCCATTAACATTTCCCTCATTATATATAGTTATTGTATATTCTATTATACTACCTGTTTTAACTTTTAAATCTGTTTTTGAATGTTTATACTTTGCTGTAGTACTACTTCCTGTATCTAATGGTATAATATCTACTTCTGGTATTCTTCCTTCCGTTGATACATCATTTATTTTCGTAATTGATTTTCTTAATGCCAAATCAAATTTTTCTAATGCAATTATTGCTGTTTCGTTAATATCCATTTCTTTTTCTTCTACTAAAACTACAGGTTGTTGTTCTTTTGCAGAAGCATTTCCTGTTGTATAACATGTAGCTGTTTTCGCAGTGTATTTTCCTATTACACTTAATTTTACACTTTTAATATTAGTTGTTACTGGAATCGAGATATAAAAATTTTGTTGTGTTTTTGATAAATCTTGTAAAATTTTCTCTTCCGTTGTATCTTTTTTATTCGAATCTAATAATTTATTTGATTCTGTTATTGTAATTTCTGCTCCTGTTTCATCTGTAAATTTTAAATCTTCTATATTACATTCTGCATTTTTAGTAACTGTAAATGGACCTATTATATAATTGCTACTATCTTGTTCAACAGTATTTGAAACTGTTACAGTTACAGGATTTGTTGTTTCTGAACTTGTATATGTCCCATTTTTTTCAGCATTCGTTATAAAGTATTTAAATAATACTTCCATACGATATGCTCGATATTCTCCTTCTTTTTTGTAATTTGGCATTGTTTCACCATATTGTTGCAAAGATGTATATGAACTACCATGATCGCTAGAAACATATAATGCATTTTTTAAATGTTCTGTATCTATATCACTTGGATGATATGTAGAATCATTTGAATTAGTATAATACCATATAGCTAATTGTTGAACGACATCTATCTCATCATCTGTTAAAGGCATATTCTTCTTTATTTCATCATTACTTAGTTTGTCCATTCCACTTTCTGCAAGTACTCCTGTTTGTCTTAAAAATTCTATTTTATCATCATCATTTGTAGGTAAGTAAATATGATCTATAATCCATAGTATCTTATTATAATTACTTGCATCCTCTATTTCAATTTGTTTTTTTACTTCATTAGCTTTCAATTTCATATTATTTATTATACCTAAATACATATTATAGGTTGGATGATTAGTAGTTCCTTCTCCTCCTAAATATCCAGCTTCTGCTTTTAAACAGTAAAATGTATTATTGCTTGTAGTACTTTCAGCTATTTTTCCTACTTTTTTTCTATTACTATTAGTGGTTCCAACTCCTCCATCTTTATCTGTTATTGAATATTCTAATCCACCTCTTCTGTTAATAATTTGTAACGTATATGAATTATTAGCAGCAAAGGTGGATGTTGTAGACATTGCACATATTGTTATAGTTAACATACATACAATAATTAACATACATATAATTCTTCTTATTTTCATATATATACCTTCCTTTAAAAATAATTAAACTACTATTTTCAATGCCAATAGCAAATTTTGCCAATTTTCTCTCATATAAATAACATAAAAAACTCATACATAACAATGTTTGCATTACTATTATACAACATTTTTTTAATAATTTCAACACATTATGTAAAACATTTAGAAAAACTTTGTACATATGGTATTTTTAAATTTTAGGAATATTTTTTTATATATAACATATTATTAAATAGTTAGTTGATAATTTTTCATTTTCGATATTGACTTATTTATCATTTTTTGTTATTATATTTATGCTATTAAGTGCAGGTATAGTTTAGTGGTAAAACATAACCTTGCCAAGGTTAAGTTACGGGTCCGATTCCCGTTACCTGCTCCAAA
>CANQZT010000170.1 GCA_947628335.1 uncultured Clostridia bacterium
TCCAAAATGTTCTACATGCAAGAGAGCCAAAAAATGGCTTGAAGAAAATAAAATACAGTTTAAAGAAAGAAATATTATTGAAGAGACCCCAACAATAGAAGAATTAAAAAAATGGATAAAGGAAAGTGGTAGGGAAATAAAAAGTTTCTTTAATACAAGTGGTTTGAAATACAAAGAATTAAACCTAAAAGAAAAATTAAAAGACATGAGTGATGAAGAAAAAATAGAATTATTATCAAGTGATGGTATGCTTATAAAAAGACCATTATTCATATCAGAAAAAAACGTACTTATAGGTTTTAAAGAAGAAATGTGGAAAAAAATATTGTAATAAAAAATATGGCGGGCTCCAGATTTTCCTAAAATTTGTATTTAAAAAAAAATCTTAAGCTCGCCTTGTTTTATATTCAAAATTGAGAAAACGGTTTCGATTTAAGTTAATTCATTTTTACAGTGTTCACCATCAAAAACTTGTTTAATATTTTCGCAAGTATCGCTTGCAATTTTGTTTAAAGCTTCACGAGTAAAGAAAGCTTGATGTGAAGTAATAATAACATTAGGCATAGATAATAAAATAGATAAATTAATATCCCTCTTGTAAGAATTAGTCATATCTCTTAAGAAAAATTCATCTTCATCTTCATAGACATCTAAACCAACACCACCAATTTTTCCTGTTTCCATTTCTTTGATTAAACTTTGTGTATCAACTAATTTTCCTCTACTACAATTAATAAGTACAACTCCATCTTTCATTTTGCTAATACTTGTAGAATTAATAATATTTTCAGTTTCAGGAGTTAAAGGACAATGTAACGAAATAATATCAGAAGAAGCAAGTAACTCGTCAAAAGAAACATATTTAAAACCAAGTCTAATGCTTTCTTGTTCATTTGGGTATAAATCATAAGCAATAACATTTGCTCCAAAACCATTCATAATTTGTATAAATATTTTTCCGATTTTTCCAGTACCAATTACACCAACAGTTTTTCCATGAATATCAAAACCTAATAATCCATCTAATGTAAAATTGTATTTTCTAGTACGTTGATAAGATTTATATAATTTCCTTGTAACATTTAAAAGTAAAGCACAAGCATGTTCTGCAACAGCATATGGAGAATATTCTGGAACATATACTACTCGAACAGATCCTGCATGTTTAAAATCAACATTATTATAACCAGCACAACGAAGTGCTACAAGTTTTACACCATTTTCTTCTAAAACCTTAAAAGTATGTTCATCTATTTTATCATGTACGAATATACATACAACATCAAAACCTTTAGTAAGAACAGCAGTTTCTGAATTTAACGTAGATTCAAAATAAGTAATATCATAACCATAATTTTTGTTATATTCATTAAATAAATTTTTGTCGTAATCCTTAGAATCAAAAAAAGCAATTTTAATCATATGAAAACCTCCTAATATTATATTTTATATAATCAATACAAACAATCCACGAACATATAAAAACTTCGTGGATTGAAACATATTATCTCTTTGAGAATTGTGGTGCTTTTCTTGCTTTTTTTAGACCATATTTCTTTCTTTCTTTCATACGTGGATCTCTTGTTAAGAAACCATTAGCCTTTAACTCAGGTCTATATTCAGCATTAGCTTCATTTAAAGCACGTGCAATTCCATGACGGATTGCTCCAGCTTGACCAGTAAAACCTCCACCAACAACTTTACAAATAACATCATATTTTGTAAGTGTATTAGTAACAGTTAATGGTTGTCTTACAATAACTTTTAAAGTTTCTAGACCAAAATAATCATCAATATTTTTTCCATTAATTGTAATATTTCCAGTTCCTTCTACTAGACGAACTCTTGCAATTGAACTTTTTCTTCTACCTGTACCATAGAACATTATTTTTTCTTTATTTGCTTTAGGCATGTAAATTTCCTCCTTAAATTTTTAGAATTCCCATTTTTCAGGTTTTTGAGCTTGGTTTTCATGTTCAGAACCAGCATATAATCTTAATTTTTTTATAGATTGTCTTCCTAAGCTATTATGTGGAAGCATTCCTTTAATAGCATACATTAATGCTTTTTCAGGATTTTTATTTATAAGATCTCTTGCAACAGTTTCTTTCATTCCTCCAATATATCCAGAATGATGTCTGTAAACTTTTTGATCTAATTTGTGACCTGTTAAGATAACTTTAGCACAATTTATAATAATTACATGATCACCTACATCAATATTAGGTGTAAAAGTTGGTTTATGTTTTCCTCTCAATAATTTTGCAGCTTCTGTTGCAACTCTACCTAAAGGTTTTCCTTCAGCATCAATAATATACCATTTTCTTTCAATATCATCTTTTTTTATACTGTATGTTGTATTATTCATGGTAATAAATACCCTCCATTCATTATTTTCTCTTTGTATGTACTATATAAAATAACATAAACCACCGGGGAGAAGTTCATACTATTTATATAATAATGCGTAATTATTTTAATACAAAATCAATAAAAAGTCAATATTTATCAAACATTTTT
>CANQZT010000171.1 GCA_947628335.1 uncultured Clostridia bacterium
AAGTTCTAATTGTTTGATATAATTTATAACTAAATACATCTTCTTTTATTCCTAGCTTTTTGTTAACTTTTTTAGCAACAGGTCCTAATAAATCCTCTAAAACTATAAATATGAATTGTAATAATCCTGAACCAATAATATATGTATATGCCCCTCCATGCCATATTCCAATAACTATCCACATAATTAGCATAGACAAATACATAGGTACTTTTTTAGCAACTTTCTTTCCAAATTTTTCTTTGCATTTCTTATTTAGTGCTTGTATATCGTTAGACTTTGATATTGGATAAAATACATAATCTCTCAACCATGCTCCTAAAGTAATATGCCAACGTCTCCAAAATTCTGTCATTGTTTTTGAAAAAAATGGTAAATTAAAGTTTTCTGGTAATTTTATACCTAATATTTCAGATATTCCCATAATTATATCAATTGAACCTGAGAAATTTGTATACAATTGTAATGGAAATGCTAAAACTGCAAGTATAGTATAAAAACCTTTAAATAAAGATAGCATACTATATACTGAATCGATATATATACCTAACCTTTGTGATATAACTAATATTTTAAATATCCCCCATAATATTCGTAAGGATCCCTTCATAAATCTATTATAATCAAACTTATGCTCCCCATATAAGTCGCCTTCAATATCGTTATATCTAATAAATGGACCTGATGTTAAAATCGGAAAATATGACAAGAATAAAGCACATTTGAATATATTTTTTTGTGATTTGTATGCGCCTCTATATATGTCTATCAAATAGCTCAACATAATTAATGAGTAATAACTAATTCCTATTATTGAATTATTTACTACTGGTGCAAATAATTTATCTAAATTCAATATTTTACATATCATATTTGCACTTTCTATAAATAGATTTATATATTTTACACATATTAATTGTCCAATAATAATCACAGTTCCTAAAATTAAAAGATTTCTGCCTTTTTTGGTGTTGCTATTTCCTTCTATTTTTCTGCCTAAGAAATAGCTCGTTATTAATACTACCAGCACTTGGAGAACTGTAAATATAGAAAAGTTTTTGTAAAACATAAATACAATACTTGATAAAAGTAGTACTATCCATTGTACTTTTTTTGGTACAATAAAATATATTATTAAAGTTATAGTACAAAATATTAAAAATGCCACAGATATTAGATTCATTTTTTTCTTCTCCCCTACTTCATTTTTGCTATAATAATATCTACCATTTCACCTACATTTTTCATTGTAGTTACTTCATTCATATTAAATTTTATTCCAAATTCTTGCTCTACTGCTACAACTAAATTAATATGTTCTAAACTATCCCAATCTTCAATATCATTTGCTGTTGTTTCTGGCTTTACTACAATACTTTCATCATCAAAAATATCTCTAAAAACTTTATTTAATCTTTCATAAATTTCTTCATTCATTATTCATACACCTCTATAACATTATTTTTATTTATATATTCTTTTGATATATCTAATTTATATATTTTGTTTCCTTCTTTATCACATGAGATTTCTTCAAATCCTTGTAAATCATAAAAATTGCTTACCATTTTATTTTTTAATGTTGGATAATAGTATCCATAAATTGTTTTAATGCCTTTTTCTTGAGCTTTTTTTACAAGCACATCTAACATAGCATATTCCATATTTCTCTTTAATACTCTACAACTCATTATCCATAAATCAATATGCAGTTCATCATTATTTTTTATATTACCAATAACTACAGTAATTACTCCATTATCTCCGAAAATATCTTCTAATTTTCCATATAATTTTATGTAATTATCATCTTTATTAACCGCTTCTATATCAGCTAAAGAGTATCTTTTGGTTGTTAGGTTGAATTGATTACTTTTGTTGCTCAGTTGCGAAATTCTTTCTAAATATATTGGTTTAAATGATGTTATTTCTGCTTTCATTTTTAAAGAGAGTAAATAATCATCATAATTATCAAATGTTGCCATCATTTGACTTCTTTTTGCATTATCTTTATATAATTCACTTTTCTTTAAATCTTCATTAGAAAAATTGGTTACTTCAAAATAGCCATTATGGTCAATAATTCTTATATAATTTTCTGGCACATCAATTTCTGGTGTAGATAGCCCTTCTACATAATCTCTACAAATTTGCCTTTCTGCTGGGTTGTCATCCACAAAGACAAAACTGTCTGCTCCTAAGTTTAATTCTTCAGCAATATCTTTAATGTTTAGATTTTTGGGATTCCAATTAGCTTTTATAATAATAAAATCTTCTGGTTTTAATGTTCCAGCTGGATGATTTAATCCTGCTATTGCATTTTCATATTCATTTTTAGAGTTTATATTTAATATAACACCTAAACTTTTATGTTCTTTTAAATAGTTTTGAAATTCGGAATATACTTGACCACTCGGTACTTCAGGACCTACTGCTAAGTTTTCTACACCATCATCTCCAACTATTCCTCCCCACAAGGTATTATCTAAGTCTAAAACAAAGGCTTTTTTGTTTTTTCC